>DJFO01000250.1:277-7423 GCA_002432555.1 Marinagarivorans sp. UBA5870 | reverse complement strand
GGCAGTCGCGCCACGCGGTAGGCGAGCCCCAATTCAGCGGACAACACGTAGGGAAATTCCGCAAGTCCCGCGGTCTGGATAAATCGCCGGTGTTTGTCCGCCTCGCCGTCGCTGGCGAGGACGATCTCGAGCCAGTCCCGCTCCGCGGCGCGCACGCTTTTCAGAACTGGAAGTAATTTTTTACAGATCGGACACGTCGGCGAGAGGAAAAACAACAGCAGTGCCTTATCAGCCCCTGCGCCTAGATGGTGAGTCTCCCCGGTCAGGCTCGGCAGCGCAAAGGCGGGTGTGGTATCCCCGATCTTCGGGCCCGAATCGTTTACGAGGGCTCCCATGGGCGCGATCCGCTCATAGAGAATGCCAATCTGGCGCGCCAGCACGAACACCGCCACCCCCAATATGAGCACCGCAAAAAGCAGAAAGATAACGGCAAAATACCAGGCGGTCATAAGGTCCTCTGGAAGCGGCCGCCGGTAAAGGCTTGCCGATTGGCATGAATCTGGTCAAAAAAACGCAACATCAGCCAGAGAAAAAATGCGGCGAGCAGGGCGGCGAGCAGTTCACTGGTGGCGAGGTCTGCCGGAAGGCGCCAAAGAGGCAGCAGCGCCAGCAGTATCAACAGCAGGTTGCGCCAAACGAGATAAACGCTCAAACGTTGCGGCGCCCCGCCGCAACCACATTCAACCTCGGTGCGCCCGCGGCGAATATTAATCCCGACCGCCAGCGCGTAAAGCGCGAGCAGGCCGGCGGCGATGCTAAGACCCGCTGCCCTGCCCGCCGGCCAGAGGAGCAACACCACCGCGCCGGCTTCACCAACCACCAGCGCGTTGGTCGCGAGTTTTACCAGCCGATCCGGCAGCAGCTGGTAATCCGCAACAAAACCTTGAAACTCCGTCAGATCAAAAAACTTGTGCAGCACGGCGCCGAGGAAAACCAACAGCGTCAGAACCACCAGGGAGTGCGCCGCAACGGCGAGCACAGCAGTCATGGACTGTCAGGGTGCCACCAGCAGCGAGGTCGTCCACCCCGCCTTGGCGTCCGAGGCGGTCTTGCTGAAGAGAAACTTTTTCGCGTCGGTAAGCGTGTATTCATCGACCGTTTCCTCCTCCTCATTCGAACCGTAGAGCCTCGGCAACTGGTCTTGGGTGGTCGCCAGCGCGACCAGGTGCGGAGCGGCGGAACGGCTGACCAGCTTTTTCTTGGCCAGATGGTAAGCCCATATCTCCTGCGACATATCTTTGTGGCTGCCCTCGTAGGCTTCGGCGTGCATCAACATAAACACCATGTCGTTGGCTTTGTTGTAAACGGTGATCGCATAACCGCCCGGAGCCCAGCCGCCTTCTACACCCTTGCTGACCTCCAGCTTTTGCTTGAGCACGACGGATTTGCCGGCGTCGTCCAGAAGATAAAGCGTGCCGTTGAACGAGGTGAAAATCAGTTGGCCATTGCCGCGGCGCTCGGCATGGATATACAGCGGATCCGCGTCCGCGTCGAAAATTTTCGCGGAGGTTTCGGTGGTATATTCACCGCCGTTGATGTTGTAGGTTTTCACTTGGCCGGTGCCGCAGAGGGTGGAAAATTTACCGGATTTTTTCGCCGCATAAATGCCGTAGCAGCCGGGTGTGGGAACTTCGTGTATCACTTTGCCTTCGGCGAGGTCGACCACGGTCACGGAAGTCGCCGGCGTCGCGTTTTGGATATAAAGCCATTTTCCGTCGGCGCTCAGTTCGATCAGGTTGTTCATGCCGATCGACTTGACCGCTTTGGTGGGCACCAGGATTTCCTTCACCGGCGTGAGCGTCGCCACATCAAAAATCTGCAACACGCTTTCCGCCGGGCCATAGGTGTAGCGCTTTAGATAATCGGAGAGGACATAGGCCGTTTTGCCATCGGTCGAAACGGCGAGTTGGGAGGTGAGCCCGATCGGCAACAACCCTTTGTACTCCAGACCATCTTGACCGTATACGTGGNNGAACGCCTCCTGGGCATGAATCGCCGGCAGTGAACCGAGGGACAAACCGACCGTGACCACCATACCAACAAAGCGTGCGCAAAGCTTTTTCATATGAAGGCAATCCGTTGGGAAAGACATTGGCAGAATTTGGATCTGCGGTGGAATTCGGGTAAGCGCCGGGATGCTAACACATTCACTTTGCACGGCGCACTTGGCCCGACTCGCCTGCGGGCAGACGCCGAATTTTATCGGCTTGCGATGACCCCTCGCCGGCACCTGGACAATTGCATTGGTAAATGGTGATCTCCGCCGGCGCCATCGCCCGCAGAGCGATAGGGCCGCAGTGACAACTGCCGTTATGGAACATGCTCGCTCTCCTCTTGGGCCGCCGGAAAAATCCCGAGGGGGTACAGCACCCGATCCTGATACCCCGCAATCACCGGGAGATAGCCCTGCCAAGCGCGGTCGAGCGCCGGATCCCCCGAATCCATTACCAACGGGCGGCCCCCGAGGGTCTTTAGTTTGGTCTTGGTCGCCACCACTCGCAGCCGGTCGCGCCCGACACGGCGCAGAACGGATGGCGTCAGCTGCTGATTGCCCCGGCCAATAATGTGGCCCTGGCCGCCGATAGCGGTAACCACCAACAGCAGGGGACCTGAGTGGTCGGCGAGGCGGCGCTCCAGGGTGGCGGCATCCACGTCCCCGGCGAGCAATTTGCCATTTTGCACCAGGTCTACCCCAAGCAATGTGCCCTCGATCTCCCAATTTTTCAGCAAGTTCCAAGTGGTACTGCCCGGCCCCATAATCACCAGCGTGTCCGGCGTGATCTCCTGCAGCAGGTGTTCCGCCATATCCAGCAGTACCAATTCTTCAACTTCGAGGCCGCCCTGCTTGACGTGCTGAACATAGCGGCCCGCTTCGGGGGTGAGCATCTCGCCAAAGTAGCGGCTTTTGACCACTCCCGTGCGGAATGCGGCTTCGTCTATATCCCGCACTTCCCGCCAGGCGAGGTTCACCAATTCCCCAACCAGGAGCAGCGACACCAAATCCGCCGCGGCAACCGGCGTGAGCGCATAAACGCCGCTGTGCATTTTCACTCCGGCCGGCACACCGAGCACCGGCTGCGGTTCCGGCAGAGCGGCGCACACGTCGCGCGCCGTACCGTCGCCACCAACGAACACCAGCAAATCCACTCGCCGCTCCACCAGGGCACGCACCGAGCGCTGGGTGTCGTCGCCTGAGGTTTCGGCGGCGGGCCGAAACTCGGTCAGTTCCACCGACCAATTCCCCGCCGCCAGCAACTCTCCGCCCATGGGGCCTGCGACCGACACCAAGGTCAAGGCACAGTCCGCTGGCACAGCCAGATGCTCAAGAAAGGTCCGCGCCCGCGCCGGGGCGGTAAGCGGCAGATCGCCTCGGCGCGCCCGCTCGCGAATAATGGAGTCGTCACTTCCCTTGTTGGCTGCGGGACCGCCAACGCCGGCGTAGGGATTCACAAGAAATCCCAGGCGAAACTGGCGAGCAGCCTCAGTCATCGGTCAGAAAACCTATATTGCCCAGGGATTCCTGCAAGGGACCGGTGCCCTTGACGCGGAAGTGACCAAACTCGCGCCGTTCGGGATAGGTTTTGCGCAGGCGATCGAAGGCGGCCGCAGCGCCGGCCGGTCCAGCCTCGCGCACCGCTTCGCGCAGGCGGGCGTCATCGGCCGTTATATCGTAAGTGGCGGCAATGGCGGCGTTGAGGTCGCCGCAGGTGAGGGTGCTCGGCTCGCCTTTCAGACGGCGCAGAAGACGCCGGCATTGGTCCGCGGCCACTTCCCGGTCAAGGCCGAGAAAATCCGCAAGCGCGGCATGAATCATGGCCGAACCGTTGAGCTTTCCCTCAAAACTGTACCCGGCAATGTGAGGGGAGCCGAGGGCCACGCGCTCGAGCAACGCCACGTCAATTCCCGGTTCGTTCTCCCACACGTCGAGCACCACTCGCAGATCCGCCCCGGAGCGCAAATGCTGCAGCAGCGCCTGATTGGCGACCGCCCCACCGCGCCCGGCGTTGACCAGGATGGTCCCCGGGCGCAGAGCGTCCAGTTGCGCCCGACCGATCATGTGGCGGGTGGGGTGAGGTCCGGCGGTGGTGTAAGGCGTATGCAGACAGACGATATCGCTGTGCAGTACTTCGGCAAGAGGCGCCAAACGCGAATTTTCCTGGGGTACTAAAAAAGGGTCGTACGCGCGATATTCCACTCCCAGGGCCGCGAGGGTTTTGCACAGTCGGCCACCGACATTGCCACTACCGATGACCCCGACCGTCCTCCCGGTCCAACCTTCGTCAAGTCGGCTGAGGGCGGCGAGAACATACTGCACCACTCCGCCGGCGTTACAGCCCGGGGCACTGGCATAGACGATGTGATTTTTCCGCAGATATTCGGTGTCGAGATGATCTATGCCGATGGTACAGGTGCCGACGAAACGCACCGAACTACCGGCGAGGAGCTGCTCATCGACGCGAGTGACTGACCGCACCAGCAGCACATCCGCCTCGTGCAATTGCGCGGCGGTCAGGGTGCGACCCGGCGCCGTGCGCACCTCGCCGAAACGGCCAAAAAACTCCTGCACATAAGGGATATTCTCATCGGCGACGATTTTCATAGGGAGGAGCCCAAAGGGTTGAGATCGGGGTCGAACGACAGGCGAAAGCCGAGGTGCTGCGTGTAATCGAGCAGTCGATCCCAGTTTACGCGGCCGCGGTGCAGCCGCACTGGCGCCTCCAGGGGAGCGTCGCAGCAGACCGCAGTCAACTGGCGGCACAAACGCAACTGCGACTCATGGGCGGCAATCACTTCGGCCAAACGTGCCGCCCCCCGCAGCGGCAGATCGGCCACCGCGCGCGGGTGTTGGAGGATTTCGTCGAGGGAGCCCAGGTGCTGCAACAGGGTCTGGGCGCTTTTGGGCCCCACTCCCGGCACGCCGGGAATATCATCGACCGGATCCCCGACCAGAGCGAGATAATCCGGCAGCTGCGCAGGCAGGAAACCGAAACGCGCCGCAAAACGCTCAGGGTCAAGCGGCACTCCGTCAGGGTAATGCCAGAGCTGGTCACCCGGCCCCAGCAACTGAGCGAGATCCTTGTCGCGCGACACCAGGACGTTGGCCCGCCCCGCGCGGCGGTGGAATCCCGCGAGCGTGCCTAAAAGGTCATCCGCCTCATAGCGCGTCGAACTGAATGTGGGGACGCCGAGAAGTTCGCTGACCTCTCTGCAGGCCCGCAATTGATAGGCCAGGGCGTCGTCCGGTTTTGCCCGCCGACTTTTATAACGCGCGTCCAGCTGGTGACGAAATCCGGATCCGATACTTTCATCAAAACAGGCGGCGATAAAGACCGGTCGCTCCGCCAACAGCAGGCGCCGCAGCCAATGGGTATAACCGTAAACCGCCGCGGTGCCGTAGCCGTCACGGCTGGTCCAGCGCGCGGGCAGCGAGAAGTAAAAACGGAAGATAGCAATAGACGCGTCTATGAGGTATGCCGGGAAAGGCTGATTCACCGCAGTTGCTCCGCGCCGTAGTGGCCGGCGTCCAGGGCGTCAGGGACGCCATAAAATTCAGCCAACGCCCCGACAAATCGGCGCGGCCGCTCCGGCAGGTTGCGGCAGTAGGCCTGCGCCTGTGCGGCGATCTTGCGCTTAAAGTCCAGGCTCGCGCCCAGCCCCGCCTGAAGATTGTCGGCACTCACTCGAAACGGGACCCCGCATGCCGTGCTGAATAACCACTCCAGCGCCTGCGGTTTCACCTCCATCTGCTCAAACTCCGCTTGTTGTGCTGCGGTGCGGCCATCGGGCGCATACCAATAGCCGTAGTCGACCTGGCCGCGGCGCTTCTCGCCAGCAACACACCAATGGGCAACTTCGTGCAGAGCACTAGCAAAATAATCGCGGGTGAAAACAATTTGATGTGGCGCGTTGTCCAAAGACGGTAGATAGATCGGCTCGTCCCCTCCGCCAATTAATCGAGTGTTGAATTCGCTCAGAAAACAGCGATCAAACACAATGATAAGGTCGGCGGCAAGGTACATGGTGGACGGCAGTGGAGTTGAGGCGAAACCCGCGCGAAGCGCCGCCGAGAGCGGCCAGGCTCGCCGGCTCCCGGACGGTCTTTAGAGAGCTGCTTATGCCAAAAATCTCAGTGAATGTTGACAAGATGCGTACTCGTGCAGCGAACCTAAAAAATCTTGCAACAAAGTGTTGAGTTATTGGCATTCTGCATATACTGTTTATGTGTGGGTGACAAGAAAGTTGTTGGTTACTTGTCACTCGGGCACCTAGGCTCACCCGCTCGCACGAGCAGACAAGCCCCTAGCGCGGAGGTGGTATTATGAAGACCTCGAACTCCGGTCACAAGCTCGACAATGTGATCGATCTCTTTACAGGGAAGCCTTACGTCCCCCTCAAAGACACCCGCTTCATTCGACTTTCCCCAGAACTTGACGGCCTCGAAATGCTCTATTCGAACGAAGCGAGTTCGGACAAGCTTTTTAGTCTGAAAATTTTGGCGTGGGGGTTGCGCGCAAACGGTGATGTGGTGGGACTCGTGCCCTGGCTAAACGACATAGTACCCTGCACCGATATACAGGATCCCCTCAACGGCCAATGGGAGGGCTACTACGACTCTGGCATCGACGAAATATTTTTTGAAGCGCCGATTCACAAAGTCGTGGAACTGGAAACCGCGGCCGAATATTACGATTACGAATGCGAAAATCCGCAGGACATTGTGCAGGAAATTCCTGACACCATCGGCACCCATGCGGTTCTATCCGGCGCGGACTTCAAAAGTTTGATTTTGCAAGAAGTGGTCAGCTGGCGCCTGCACAATGACGGCACCATTTCTGGAATGCTGATCGATGAGGAAAAAGTAGAAAGCACTCCTGTTCTGCCGGGAGACGACTGCTTGTACGCCGCCCAGGCGCACCAGCATTTCCGCTATTTTTTCCAGCATCACATCGCCAACAAGATTAAATCCAAAGATCCCGAGGCCCTTGCCGCTATCAGCCTACTGGTCGAGGAATCCCACCGCTAAACTTGCGTACACTCCGGTATCGAAAATACCGGATTCGCTTGAAATCCCATGTTGCCGCCGGCAACCCAGGCCGGGTTTCCGCTCTCATCCTCCTTTGCGCAAATGATAGATAAATTGTCCGT
>DJFO01000250.1:0-137 GCA_002432555.1 Marinagarivorans sp. UBA5870 | reverse complement strand
CGCTTAACCTTTGTGCGCCTTTGCGGGACCACCGCATGCGCGCATAAAATCCGCCGCAGCGCGGGCGGCGGTTGTGATGCTGTCGGAGTGGCGGATGCCGGTGCTTTTTAAGGGTTTTAAATCGTGGTCCGCCGCTG
>DJFO01000259.1 GCA_002432555.1 Marinagarivorans sp. UBA5870 | reverse complement strand
TGTTCCATATGTGCGCGCCCACGAGACTGTTTGGGTTGGCGGGGTCGGGGAAGTAGTTCTTAAATTTGCCAGTGCGTTTATCAAACCGGTGCAGGCCGCCAGACCAGCTGCCTACCCACAATGCGCCGTCACTGTCTTCCGTCAGCGCAGTGATCGCGCCGAAGCGCAAACTATCGGGATCTTTGGGGTTGGGTTGGTAGCGGGTGAACTGCCTGGTGTGTCGGTTGTAGGCGTTCAGGCCCCTTTCTGTTCCGATCCAAATAAGTCCTTCCCGGTCCTGCAGCAGCGATAGCACCCCATTGTGGTCGAGGCTGTTGGGATTATCAGGCTGATGGGTCAGAGTGCGGAATCGGTCCTTGGCGACGTCATAGAAACTGACGCCGGTAGGTACTCCGCCCAGCCATAGGTTGCCGTCGCGGTCTTCATAGATCCGGCGGAGCTGATCGGTGTGAAGGGTGGTCCGATCGTAGACGTGGTGACGCACGTGAAAGAACGCGTCGCTGCCCTCGTGATAAAGCGCCAGACCGCCATGGTCAGTCGCAATCCAGAGGTTACCGCGCCGATCCAAGTGGATGTCGCTGACAATGTCACTGCCGATCGTGCTCGGGTTACCCTGATCGTGGCGGTAAGTTTTAAAACCGCGGCCGTCTTCCAATAGTCGCGCCAGACCATACCCGCGCGTGGCAATCCAGATTCGGCCTTTGTTGTCCTGGCTGATGCGGTCAACAAAATTGTGCACGAGGGAGCTGGGGTCGGCGGGATCATTCCGCCAGTTTTGAAATGTTTGTGTAGCGGGTTCCAACCGGCTGAGGCCGCCGCCGGCTGTGCCGATCCACAGGTGGTCCTCGGCATCCACAAACAGGGCCGAGACGCCGCCCGCCCCTAGACCGTCGGGACGATTGGCATCGCCGATATAATGGTGTGCAGCGCTGCGTTGAGGGTTGAAGACAGTAAGCCCGTCGCCGGTGCCAATATAAAGGTTGTTGTGGCTGTCCACCGCCAGCGCGGTCACCAGATCCGACAGCAAATGCAGGTCCGCATCGCCCTTAGCTTGCACTGTAGTGAAGTCGTCGGTTTCGGGGTTATATCGGCTGAGACCGCCGTCGGTGGCCAACCAAAGTACGCCGTCACGATCGACCCGCATGTCCCTGACCCAAGTGCTCGCGAGTGCGCGAGGATTTTTGGCGTCGGCCTTATAAAACTTGAAGGTATGGGCATCGTACCGGGCGAGTCCGGAATCACCACCAAACCAGAGAAAGCCAGTGGCATCCTGCGTTATGGAAAACACCACACCGATGCCACCCTTTTGGCTGTCATCCTCCCCGGTCAATAAGCGCTGAAAACGCATATTCTCCAGCAGCTGTTGCACATTGGCCGCGCTCTGGGTCTGTGCGGTGCCTATGGCAGGGCCAGACATCAACCAGAACAACCCAATGAGTGCGCAGGTGCGCCAGCCGGACGCCGAGCCGAGTACTGCCCTGGAAAACCGGTGCAATGATGCCAGAGGCCCGGTCCATCCCCTTGGCAAAAAGTATTTACTCGCCGGGCAGTCGCTGACAGGGGGCGGCGTTGCCGAGCACTTGCGATACATCAATGCTGATTAACCTTTGCTTCTTTGAAGGGAGCGATACTGCTAAGGCGCATCATCTCCAGGTAAGCATAGTTCAAGCATAAATTTGCGGGCCAGATAACACTCCTTCGCCATAGATGACGCGAGTGAATTTGCCTGGTGAAAAGACTCCTTATTGCGCCGAAGAATAAGCAGCCCATCTGTTGACGAACTTGAACAAGTCAACTGCCATTGCTGAGCTGGATCCCCATTGCACCACCACCGCTGTAAATCCGTCGGGCGTTGGTTGTCGCCTAAGCTACATCCAAGCACAGCCGGTTATTCAAATCTATCAGCGCGTAGGTTCCGGAGGCATTCGTATAAGTTCCCATTGCTGAAATCAGAGCACCCTGAGGATTTCTAGGGAAGAAAGTCTAAGCGCGTTAGCCCTCTAGATTGCGGCGATAGCTGACTTAACGCTTACTTGCGGATTCGACGTGCTGCGCTCTGGTTGTCTTTCAGGTTTACCGCTAGTCGATGGGTGCCAGGTGTTCATGGACCGGCGATCCCAGAAATCGAGCCGTCAGTGTTCTGAGCTTTTGATGCAGAATCTTCTGCGCGTACGTATCGAGAAAGTCCTACTTTTCGCTAGTGCTATTTTTAGGCGAGCCTACCGATCAGAAATTCCATAACCATTAAAATTAAATTGTTCATTTCCCCCTGCCGCATCCTGGCAATAATGGAATCCGGGACTTTCCTGTCCTCCCGAAGAACAAACTCACGCCTTTGCCTGTTATCAAATTGTAACTCAGCGTAAAAATTTTAATTATTGCATTACCCTAAAAATACCGGCCCGTCAGTACCAGATCTCGACTGCAACCAGGCCTGGTGATTTGTGCTCTCTTTGCATGCAGCGAGCCACTCGCCGCAGGCAGGGGGCGACGAACCAGTGAAGACCCCAACAAAAAACTAACGACCGTCCCACGGCTGTCGTTTTGTGACGCACGCCGCAGTGTTACAATCCGCGCGGCGTCTTCATTCCTAAATAAAACTGGCGTCTATACTTCAAGAGCTCCATCCCAACCCGCATTCCACTAACTATATGGGTGACCTAGGAGGTACATTGTGTCAACTCGTCCGATTGATCTAATCCTCATCAGCTGCGTTTTATCACTTCCGTTTGCCGACGCCCAGGCGGTGGACAACGGCAGCCAAATGAGCAGTAAATTTCGCCTCAATTACGCCGGTTACTTGCCGCAGGCAAACAAACTGGCTCTCTACTTGGGCAGCAATACCGGCCCTATCAGCTGGTCGGTTGCCGGAACGGCCTGCAGCGGTGTCGAAGATACTTACGTCGCCAACGATCGAAGCTCCGGCGACAGCTTCTATCAAATCGATTTTTCCGCCTGCGTTGAGGAAGGCACCAACCTGCGTTTAGTGGTGGGCACGGATCAGTCGGCCCCGTTCGATATCGGCAGCGATCCTTACGGGAATATAAAATACGAGTTTTTTGATTACTTCAGAGACCACGAAACCTCAGCCACTTTTCGCAATACCAAGAACAATTGGCAGACCGGCCTCGCTATAAGTTTTAATTACGTGCGGGATGCCGGTGACAACGGCGCCTACCCCGTCAATACGGCGGAGGCCGCTTGGGCACTAATCAACGTGCTGGAAACTTATCCGGCCATCAACACCTACTACAGCACCCGCTTTACCGGCGCTCGCACGGTTTATCAGCAGCTGACGGTATTGACGGAACAATTCAATCACGTGCTGGCGCACGGGGGAAAACTGGCAATTCCCAAATTCCACACAGTGGTCAATTCCACTTGGGCGGCCTGCGCGCCGCACACCAGCGGTACCTGCGTGGCGGAACCAGAGACTAAAGCGACTTTCGCCACTGCGCGGGCGCTGGCAGGCATGGCGCGACTGCATCAGGTTTACGGCACAACCAGCACCGCAAGCGCGGTTTACCAGCGAGCCAAAACCGCCCTGAACAATGCGCGCAGTGAATCCCTGGTGTGCAATCAGGCGGAAGCTTTTGGCGGCGAGGGCGGCATGTACCCGGACAACGATAATTACAGTATTTTTCGCCACCCGAAGTCCTTCCGAGATAACTGCGTTACCGACATCAACAACACTCAGGACGACGAGTACGCGGCTCTCGTCGAAAATTATCTCGCCGCCCTAAAATTGGGAATAGGCGCGGACGCCGCCGCACTGTCGGCGCAGATCATCGGCCACCCGCGCTTTAACGAGGCTTCGTCTTTTTGGTGGGGAGCCGTGGTGATGGAGGCCAACCTTTCCCTGCTGAGTAACCAGTCCCTGCACAGCCTGAATCTGAGCAGTTTGAAAAACAATATTATCGCCAAGGCGAATGAAATCCGCTCCAATCAGGCGCTGGGGTACCCAGGCGTAACCTGGGACCCCTCCTCCAATCATTGGGACAGCGGTGATCAGGACAGCGCGGATAATAATGTTCGCTGGGGATCGCACCGGATGGCTTTAAACGACGCGCGCATTTTGATGGCGGCGGCGGAAATTGAAAAAGCCGCCGGCGCAAACGCGGCTGCCGCGGCTTATGCGCGTGGCGCCATCCAGGTGCTGGACCATATTTCCGGCATCAACGCCATGAATCTGACGATGTACACGGCAAACGGTTATACGGCCAAATTTGAAAATGCCGTTGAACGCACGCACGATTCGGCCGACAGCGCCAACACATGGCCGGGAAAACTCGTGCTCGGCCCCAACAATTGGACCAATGCCGACGATTCCGCCATGCCGGCATTCAATTCCCTACCCGGTTTAAAAATGTTTGCGCGCACGGGAACCGGCTGGGCGTCCCGCGAAATCTCCATAGATGCAAACGCGGCCCTGGTGCCCGTGGCCTATTTCACGACCGAAGTGGCGCCGGCCATTTTGGCGCTCGACCCACTGGGAGCCGGCGGTGGCTCACTGAGTCCACCACTTGCGCCGAGTAATCTGAGCGCGCAGGCAACTAACGCCTCGAGCATACATTTGGGCTGGACGGATAATTCCAGTGGCACGCGCGCAGAGCAGGGTTTTAGCATTTATCGTTCAACTACGAGCACCAAGCCCGCCACTGCTCTGACTACCCTGCCCGCGGATACCACGGGATTTACCGCCACCGGCCTTGCCGCCGGCACCCGCTACTATTTTTGGGTCGAGGCCTTCAACAGCGTTGGCACTTCGAGTCATGTCACCGCCAATGCCGTGACCACCACTCTACAGAGCCCAAAGAACCTTATTACCAACGGCAATTTCGCCGGCGGCACCAGCGGATGGCAGTGCACGGTCAACGCCGGGTCGGCGACTTGCAGCGTGGTGGACGGGCAATTTTTTGTGAATATCACCAACGGCGGCAGCAACCCCTGGGATATACAACCGAGACAGTCGGGCATAGGTTTAACCAGCGGTAAAACTTATACCTTGGCTTTTGATGCGCGCGCGCCCGCCGGGCGCACCGCGGAAATTAAAGTTGAGCGTGCGGTGTCGCCCTGGGAAGATTTCTCCCAGATCGGCACCGGCCAGGCGCTCACCACGCAGATGAAGCGGTTTGTCCACACCTTCCCCATGCATACGTCTCTCACGAATGCGCGGTTGGTCATGAATGTCGGGGGCAATCTGAACGATGTATATATGGACAACATGTATTTGGTTGAGGGAGCTGCGGATCCCTGTGGGGGTATTGTGGGCTGCGGTGGTGTGAGCACTTCGAGCAGTTCGTCTTCGAGCAGCTCTTCCAGTTCTTCCAGTTCTTCCAGTTCTTCCAGTTCCTCGTCGACCAGTTCCTCCAGCTCAACTTCGAGTTCGTCGAGCAGCAGCTCGTCATCGGGCGGGGCGGCGCTGAATACGATCCAAGTGCGCATGCGCGGCACGGCGGGAACCGAGTCGGTCAGCCTGCAAGTGGCGGGCACCACTGTGCAAACCTGGACGCCCACCACCACAATGGCCACTTATAGCGCTACGACGGAGTTAAACGGCACCCTGCGGGTCGCCTTTACCAACGACGCCACCGGCCGCGATGTGCAGGTAGATTATATAGTCGTCAATGGGCAAACCCGTCAGGCCGAAGCCCAAAGCGATAATACCGGCGTGTGGAGCAATTTCCGCTGTGGCGGCGGTGCCATGAGCGAGTGGCTGCATTGCTCGGGATCGATTGGGTTTGGGAATACCCGGTGACGCAAGCGCGATCCATAGGAGTTAGCGGCGCTACCCATATCTGAGTAGCGCTTTCTGTCCTCTCCCTCCTCTCCCGCTCGCGGGGAAAGGGGGGAGAGGACCTGAGACGGCCCGCGGCAGCGTTATCGCCTTGTCTTTGCCAACCGTCGTAAATCCAAATTTGACTTCCTGCCGTATCTTGATACTGTATATAAAAACAGCCAGCACCAAAGATATGACAAAGATTCTCCAAAAGCTTTCCATCCTTGCCGACGCGGCCAAATACGACGCCTCTTGCTCTTCCAGCGGCAGCAAGCGAGCCAATGTCAATAAGGGACTGGGTAATGCGGAAGGCGTGGGCATATGCCACAGCTACACGGAAGACGGCCGCTGCGTTTCGCTGCTGAAGGTCCTGTTCACCAATCACTGCATTTTCGACTGCGCCTATTGCGTCAGCCGGCGCAGCAACGACGTGCGTCGGGCGGCGTTTACGGTGGAGGAAGTGGTGGATCTCACCATCAACTTCTATAGGCGCAATTATATCGAGGGACTGTTTCTCTCATCCGGCATTTTCAAAAGCGCGGATTACACCATGGAGCGGCTGGTGCGGGTGGCGCGCACTCTGCGCCAGACGCATAATTTCAACGGCTATATCCACCTGAAGGCGATTCCCGGAGCCAGCCCGGAGTTATTGCACGAGGCCGGCCTCTATGCCGACCGGCTGAGCGTGAATATCGAAATTCCCTCTGAGCAGAGCCTGCAAAAGGTGGCGCCGGAAAAGAATTATCCGGACATTATCAACCCGATGAATTACCTGCGTGGAGAAAAGGAGAATTATCAAGAGCGCAAACGCCGCAAAGACCCACTGTTTTTGCCGGCTGGACAAAGCACGCAGCTGATCGTTGGGGCAACGCCAGAGAGCGATCATCAAATACTGCAGCTCGCGGACAATCTCTATCAGAAACAAAAACTCAAGCGCGTCTACTACTCCGGTTATATCCCCATAACAACCGACCACCGGGTACCGCANNTTTTCCCTCAAGGACATAGTGGATGAGCAACACCCCAACCTCGATTTAGAAGTCGATCCCAAATTGAGCTATGCCCTGCGTAACCCCGGTAAATTCCCTGTGGATATCAACCGGGACGATTACGAGATGATTTTGCGTGTGCCGGGCATAGGCGTGAAGTCCGCCCAAAAGATCGTGTCGTCCCGCCAGCACCAGCGGCTGCGTCTCGACCACTTGCAGGCCATGGGTGTAGTGGTGAAGCGAGCGCGACATTTTATCCGCTGCCAAGGTTCGCAAATCGCACCGGGGGAACGCCCCATGGCGGACCTGCGCAAGATGTTGTTGGCGGAGGAGCAAAACCGCCAGTCCGCGCAACTCTCGCTCTTCGGCTAAACATGGCGCTCTATCTGTACGATGGCAGTTTCGAAGGCCTGCTGAGCGCGGTTTTCCGGGTATTTGTCGACAAAAAGCCCCCGGAGGACCTGGTGGCGGAAGACCGCTGCCAGTTGGGTTTATTGGCAGAGGTGCGCAAGGTGGAGACCGATGAAACTTTGGCGGAGCGAGTACTGCGGACCATAAATCGGAAAACGGACGACCGGGCGGGGAAAATGGTTTACAAAATGTTTCTCTCTGAGCGCCCGGCAATCGAGATGGCGATATTTCGCTTTATCAAAGTGATTGTGGACAGTCGCCACGTGGACATTCTCGGCAATTACGCCAACTCGCATATCGCAGAGGCGGCGCGGGTGGAGAAAATGATTGGCCGGGAGGTGCACCGCATGCACGCGTTTGTGCGCTTTCGCAAGTCCGCCGCGGGTATATTCCACGCGGTGGTGAACCCGGACTTTAATGTGCTACCGTTAATCGGCGAGCATTTCGTCAAGCGCTACGCCGATCAACCTTGGGTAATATTCGACACCCTGCGGCATTACGGGCTCTATTACGATCTTGAGGGCAGCCAATTTATCGCCCCGGATCACCCGGCTCTCGATTTTTGTGGCGACGCCGACGCCGAGGCGCTGCAGGACGAAGCGGAAAGCCTCTACCAGCAGCTCTGGGTCAACTATTTTACCGCAGTGAATATCCGGGAGCGCAAAAATACCAAGCTGCACCTGCGCCATATGCCGAAGCGCTACTGGGGCTATCTAGTGGAAAAAAAGGTGCCTTTATAAGGTCCTCAATACAAAGCTCCGTCATTCCCGCGCAGGCGGGAACCCAGGAGAACGCTGCTACATCCCCTGGATCCCCGCCTTCGCGGGGACGGCGAGAGGAGCGGCCCATCCTACTTCTCCTTCACGTCTCCGTCTTTGCGACTGGTGATTGTCAACCAGTCGAGCACCATGCCTGAGATGGTATTAAACCGGGCGACCCGGTAGACAATTTTCATTAACTGCGGATGGTGGCGGAAGTGCGGCTCCGCCGCTTTGGGGATAAACCAAAGGGCAACCAGGCTGCGCAACAGGGAGCTGCAGATAAATACGATAAAAATCGCGCTGCCCAACTCGAAAGGCAGCTGCTCCCGTATGGCAGGCGCGTGGCTGGCGAGAAAGCCTCCGAAGAGGGCTCCGAGAAAAACCAAGGTAGCGCTAATGCCCGACTGAGCGGCCGCGTAAGTGGCAAAGTTGGTGCGGTGCGGGCGTATATCGTAGAGGTAATTGCCGGTGCTCAAGGAAAATCCGCTCCAGGCGAAGCCGGACAAAATCTGCACCCAGAGCAAGTAATAAAAATTCGGCGATACCAACCACCACAAGGGCAAAGTGGGAATAATGCAGCTGGTCACGAGCATCACCAGGCGGTTGCCGAAACGGTCGCTGACCACGCCCCAGAATCGCAGGGTGACAAACTGGGTTGCGATGGACGCAACGGCGTTCAGCGTGTACTGCANNCCGGAAATCGCTACCATGCCCTGCATGCCTGCGACAAATAGACTGTAGTGGCGAAATGTTTTATCGCGAAAGGAATGGGCGATCTGCCGCATGGTGTCGAGAAAAACTTGGTTTTGCGGCGCTGGCGNNATCGGGGTCGTGCATTTTCCACAGCAGCCACGCCGATACCAATCGGCCACTGGCGGCGATCAGAAACAGCAGAAAGAACCCCACCCAGGCCGCGCCGCGGGATTCGCTCATGGTTAAGAGGCCACCGCCACAGAGGAACATCACCAGAGAAGTCCCCATGGTCAAGCGGGTGCGGGAGGCAAAAAACACCCCGCGGCGGCGCCGGGGCACCAGGCTGCCCATCCAGGCGCGCCATTGTGGTTGGATAACATTGGCGCTTGCGTGATAAAAAACTGCCAGAATAATTAGCGCGGACATTCCCCACGTCGGGTGGAGCAGCGCAAGCAGGCCCATGAACGCGACCACCACGGCTTGAGTAACGGCGAAACCGGCCACCAAGCGGCGGCGTGTGATGCGCGTTCCCAGCCAGACCGACAGCAACTGAAAACCAGCGCCGAAGAATTGGGGGAAAGCCGTCAGCCAGCCAATCTGCAAAATACTGGCCTGGAGGTAAACGGCAAACGCATTGAAAAAATTATCCCCCGTCGCGGTAGTCGTGGAAGATGCGACGGCTTCCGCTTGAGAGCAGCGCAAGGTTTGGCGTAACCAGGGGCGTTGATTCATTCGGCGTTCGGAAAGGCTGGACGCGTCCGTCATGAAGTGGGATACCTTGTTTTGCCAAAATGGCAAGCGATTGGGCGGCGCTTTAGCATTGGTAACATTCAGTAGCATTGGTAGCATTTAGCAGCGAAGCGGTTTGCCGAACAAACCGTGCCGCGTGTTTTCTGAGAGTATAGCGGCCAGCCCGTCCGTTGCGGCGGTGCCCAGGCCGGACTTTGCCACCGCCTCCGCGCCTTGCCGCGCGCCGTGCGCACACCCCCCGGAGGACAGTATGACCAATAGTTTTAACGTCTTATCCCGTCTCACCGTCGGCGGACGGGATTATGCCTACTACTCGCTCACGACTCTGCCGTCCAACTACAACCTCACCCGGCTGCCTTTTGCGCTGAAAATACTG
>DJFO01000167.1:7715-11135 GCA_002432555.1 Marinagarivorans sp. UBA5870 | reverse complement strand
CCCTCGGTTATCGACTAAAATCCGATCGACCGCCCGACCGCCGCCGAGTTGATATCATCAACGGCCAGCATGCAGAATGGCACCTTGTTTTGCGCAAGGATTAACCCATGACCACCTATGAAATGCTTGATGCCGTGGCGGATACTTATACGCCGCTTCTCTTCCTCGGTTATCTGGCCTTTGCCGTGATCTACTGGAGGCGGGGCGATCGGTTGGCGGCACTTAAGGGGCTGGCCGGAGTACTAGTGGCGTACATTCTGATGTTTATCGACAATGCGCTGCACCTGTGGCCAAAGATCGGCTTGGATTACAGCACTCATTCTGCTGTCGCCCTGGCGCTTATCGCATTTCTCGTGCATAAGCGCCCTTGGGATAACCCCGTTGCTCTAGGTCTGTGGTTGAGCCTGGTTCTCTACTATGCGCTGGAGGTTTATCAGCGTTACCACTCGGTGATGGACATAGTGACAACCACGTTGGTCGTGGGGCCTCTGATAATTCTCGTTTATTGGGCAATCGGCAAGCTTACACCGGGTGCCTTGCCTAATCTTTCCCCAAATCCACCACAGCCCCCTTCAAATCACCGCTCTTAAAGGTCTTAACCTCTGCCACCTCCATATCCGCAAACAATTTGGGCTGGTCCAGCAGAGCGGCGATTACCGGGTGGGTTTCCGGTGCGTCGGACAACCACAGCTGCAGAAAGTCCTTGTCGTAAGGCAGAAAAAGTGGAAAGGCGTTGTCGTGGTAGGTGTTGAAGCGCGGGTGGCTCGCCCGGGTGATGACGGCGCAACTGTAGAGCTCGTACGGGAATTTGCGATAGACCGCCCCCAGGAGAATCGGCTTTCTGGCGCGCATCAGATATTGGTGCTTTTTGCCGTTGATCATTTTGGATTCACCCAAGCCGGTGCCCACCACTATGCCGCGGTTGCGGCGTATCGCGGTCTTCCAGTAGGGGCTTTCCAGGTTGCGGGCGTTGAAGGTTGTGCGGTCGCCCACCACCAGCTTGCCATCCACTTCGCGACAGTCGAACCACCAGGTGGCATTCACCTTTTTCAGCCGACCGTCTTCGCGGATGATCAAGTCCTGAATGGTTCGGTTCGCATCCTTGCCGAAGGCGGGGTAAAAGTGCTGCAGCTCATCGCCGCCTTCTTCGGTGAATAGCTCCCCCAGGCCGAGTAGGTCCATAAACTCCTTGAGCTTTTTGTTGGGGATATGGCGTCTTACATAGCCGCACATGTGCTTTCCTCTGAAAAAAATAATGGTTCTTAGACCCTCATAATAGCGGTATTGGGCGGCCCGCGGAGGGCGGCCCGCGCAGAGGACTCTTTGAGCGACTCCGTAGGGCGACCCGCGCAGGTGAGGAACGAACGCCCACATGTATCCCATAGAGGCTGTAGGCAAGATGTCAACGAGGTGGTCATCGAGAACAGTTGCTGAAATAGAATTTTAAGCCAAAGACATTGTTGCCTGCATTTCCTGAACGGATTCGCCTTTTCCTATTCACGCTCGCTCATGAATAAATGAAACCTCTGCAAATTTTTTTGGGCCTTCGAATGAGCGCAGACGCATTTTTTGCATCTCCAGATGTGTGCCGCCAAAGATGTTACGAAAATCGGCGTCTATGGTGTTCAGTAATTCGTCCGCCAAGAAAAAATCATTACCGATATTCTCATTTTGAGCACAACAAACGTTTGCATGTTATTTATTGACATCATCTTTGGATTCAATTTAAATCGCCACTCGAATGTATTTCTTGGATGGATTCGCAAGCTACTTTGCTCAATACATCGCTCGGTGCTGCCGCCGTAAAATTATTGAAAAAATCGCTCGATAATCTCTTTTTTTTGAGATGCCGCGCTCGCGGAGGGATATTCTCATTTTAAGTTTTTGAATTCGATTCGTAGGTATGAAGCCGGCTAATAATTCGGCAGAGTTACTGCTGAGTTAATGGCAGCAAAAGGATTTGCTGATTGTGTCAGCTATGCTGACAAATGTCTGTGTGCATCAAATAAAAACCACATTGTTGCTTGCAGGCCACGCGATGGAAATCGGTCAGGGAGATATTTCCTCGCTTCTATTAAAACCAGATTAGGAGATCAATATATGTTTCTGAAAACCTTTAAATCCACCATTATTGCTGCCGCACTCGCTATTTGTGCCGGTCCTGCTCTCGCGGCTACCACCTCTACCTTGCAGGCTGAGACTGTCGGCAGTGGATCCGCGGCGGTGTTCGAAAATATTCACGGTGGCTATACCGGCACGGGTTACGTTAATTCTCCCAACGCCCTGGACACCGAGCTTTGGTTCTTCAAGGATTCCAATATAGAGCCGGCTGTGACGGCAACGTTCAAAATCCGTTATGCAAACGGCGGAACCACGGCGCGGCCAGCCAACTTCACGGTAAACAACGAAACTTATTGGTTGCAGTTCCCGCCGACCGGCGGATGGAATGTTTGGGCTGAAGTCACTGTAGCCGCAACGCTCATTTGGGACATGAACGAAATGGTCCTGGAATCTCTGTCAACCGCCGGATTGGCGAACATCGATCGACTCACCATCACCACTCCGTAATCCCCTCACAACCCCGGTCCGCCGGGGTTTCTTGATTCCGAGACCGGTCCCCTATCCGAGACCGGTCCCCGAGTTGCTCAAGCCAAAAAGTCCACTCCGAATGGGGCGGGCACTGGTTGTCGGGCAGCCTGTACAAGTACCGTACCAGGTACCACGCACCGAGTGCTGGTCTACCTATGTACCGATATATCCATAAACAGCATCACTATACTGAGCCTCGCTTGTATCTCCCACAGTAAGTAGTTGTTCACTCTAAAGTTGTGGCGAAAAAATTCTAATCTGCCTGTCGCCTTTATACTCCAGATTACCTATAGTGTATTCAGACAGGGGTGTGTTTACGTTCGCAACCCTGCTTGCTATCCTGCCCTGGAAGGCGGCTACATCCGGATTCCCCATCACTGGAATACTGTAGAGGAGTGCTTATGCCCACGCGTAAGTATTACCGCTTGGCAAAGCGGGCACCGCAGGACCTCTTTGATCCGGTCCGCGAAAAGAGCTTGCTGGATTATGCCTACCACCTGGGCTACCGGGCTTTTCTCTCCGGGCATCATTATTCTGAAAATCCATTCAATCCGAACGACTGGCAACGTGCCGACAAATGGGACGCAGGCTGGGCCGCGGCCGAGCACGGCAATTCCGGGGCGTTTGATTAGGCTGGTTGCAAAACAAAACCGAACCGGATTTTCAAAAGCAGCTGCGCGATGACTCACAGCCTTCGCGGACTGACGGTGAACTTCGAGGAAAACTGCCTATCGAAGAGGAAAAACACACTCCTTCAATTTGCTAGCTGACGGTATCTATAAGCTGCGCGTAGACGTTAAGGGCGTTTGCGCGCAAGCTTTCGCAGAATAC
>DJFO01000167.1:0-7706 GCA_002432555.1 Marinagarivorans sp. UBA5870 | reverse complement strand
CACGCCCACGCATGCCATTCACGCTCACGTATGCCATTCAGGCTCATGTATGGAGAACTGCTATGACTTCCAAAAATACAGTCTGTCTTTGGTACAACGGAACCGCCCTGGAGGCCGCAAAGTTTTACGCAGAGACATTTTCCGACAGCGAGGTGAGGGCCGTTAATTATGCGCCGGGGGACTACCCCTCGGGCAAGGAAGGTGATGTCTTGACCGTCGAATTCACAGTGGCGGGCATCCCTTGCCTCGGGCTGAACGGCNNAACGGCGGCCCAACTTTCAAGCATAACGAAGCTTTTTCATTTCAGATTGCCACGGACGATCAAGCCGAAACCGACCGTTTGTGGAATGCCATCGTCAGCAACGGCGGGCAGGAGAGCGCCTGTGGCTGGTGTAAGGATAAATGGGGTGTCTCTTGGCAAATCACGCCGCGTCTCCTTATGGAGGCAATTACCGATCGCGATCCGGTCGCGGCCAAGCGCGCCTTCAATGCCATGATGGAGATGGGTAAAATCGATATAGCCGCGATCGAGGCGGCCTGGCGCGGGTGAAGTTTTGGACGTGGAACGGCGGTTGTTCCTGTAGGTCGCGGAATCGGTTGATCCGAAGCGCGTCCAGGTCTTGCTGCTGAAAAGAACCCTCGCTTGGGGTCAAACGAGGGCTGACAAAATGTCAATCGAAGAGATCTATATCCGCAGTAAACCGCGGGTTATGCGGCCGTTTCGCTGGAAACTTCTTCTTCCTCTTCCTCTACCTCGACTTCTTCTTCCTCGACTTCCTCGACTTCCTCGTCGTCATGCGGGTTACCCGTCATGTCGCCTGGGGTCGGTGGCTTGGGACGTCCGGATTCGTCGGTGGGTGGGGTCGGGGGTTCTACCGGTTCTTGTCCATTGTCGTCCGGGCGGCCGGGTACCGGATGCCACTCGTGCTCACCCGTTTCACACCATTTTTTCAGGTGTAGCGGGAAGTCGTGGCGGGGGGCATCAACATCATTTTCTTCCGCTTCGCCTTCCTCTGCCGCTTCCTCGGTAGGTGCTTCCGGATTCAGAATTTTGTCGCAGATTCTTTTGTCCCACATTTTGTGCGGGGCAGTCGGCGGAAAAGGACGCTCGTGTTCTTCGCGCGGTTCGATGGTGACCGGCTCGAGCAGGGCGAACTTCAGCTCATTGACTTCATCGGGATTGTCCGAAGCGGCGTCGCAGGTATAGGCAACGGTATATTCACCCGCTTCCAGGAATCCCACGCGGTAACGGTACTCGCCGTTGTGGGCTACTTTAACGAGGGCACTTGCGATCGGATCGGCTTCGCTGCCGTTCACGTCGGTAGGCGTCACGTCCGCACCGCTATAGACATATACCGCACCCAACTCGAGCGAGGGATCGGCGCACAGGTCGGTAACCAGAGTTGCGTCGAGCTCACCGTGCAAATGGCCGGCGTGGCGATTGCGAACCATGTGAAGCGCGGGCTTCAGCAGCACGTGTTGCGCGCGGCGGATCAATGATTTGCGCAAGTTGAAGTCGACGGTGAAAGTAGCCTCTTCCCCCTCGGTCAAAGTGAAATGTCGCGCAATGCGCAATCCGTGTTCGGACTCAGCCGGCATATGCAATTCCACCTTGGTACCGTCTTCGAATTCCACGTAAGAATCCAGTACTTCGTCTCTCAGCGCATTTACGTGCAGTTGAACCCAATTGTATTCGCCGGGCTTGAGTGCCAGACCCTTGATCAGGTCGGTGACGACCCCGTCTTGCAATTGCAGCAGGTCGATGCTTTTGGGGGCGTCGAATTCCAACTCGATCACTTCGCCCTCTTTGGGCTTGATGGAAACGCCGGTCAGTTCGATGACCACCGCTTTCGCGGAGTCGACGGGTCCATCGGTTAAATCCAAAGAGAAAGCTGCCGCGTTTTGCTTGGATTCGGTGGCGGAATTTCCGCCGCCGCAGCCGCCCATGGTCAAAATAGGAACGGTCAAAATGCTTACTGCCAATGCCTTTTTCAAAAACATACTCGGTTTCTCCGAATGTTTGTGATTGTTTTGTAACCAATTTCTCGGTTTATGTTTCCGAATCAATACCTCAACGCAACCCGGTTTTGACACTATAATCCCAATTATTTCCAGAATAGTGCCGACCACATCACAAAACGTGGTGGGCGACCTCTATTTTTGACTCTTTTGCCCCATAATTTGGCTCAATTCGGAGGCGAGTTCACATTTACGGTCTCAGGTCGTTGGTAAGATTTAAGTCATGACAAGTTCTGCTCATCACGCGCTGTCCCGTGCGCTTTATAAAGTTTTGCGGCCAATGGTGCGTCTCTTGATGCGGCATGGAATGTCCTATAGGGCTTTTTCCGACGTCGCGCGCAATGTGTTTGTGGACGTGGCGGAGGAGGAATTCTCGCTCCCGGGTCGCAAGCACAGTCATTCGCGCACGGCGGTCTTGACGGGAATCAATCGCAAAGATATCGCCAAACTAAAAGACAGACCGCATCCCCTATCCGACAAAAGTTTGGACGCCCCCAATCCGGTGGCAAGGGTTATCACCGCTTGGATAAACGACGCGCGTTTTCACGATGCTGATGGAAATCCCAACATTCTTTTGGTAGAGGAACAGCCCACCCGCAACGACAGCTTCACCACCTTGGCAAAAGAATATTCGAGCGATGTGCCGGTGCGGGCATTAATCGATGAACTGGTGCGCATCAACGCCGCTGTCCGAGAAGGCGAGCACCTGCGACTGATGGTCACTGCTTATGTGCCTATTGCGGATATGGGGGAGAATTTGCGGATTTTTGGCACGGCGGCGGCCGATCTGCTGAAAACCATGGATCACAATATAGGTCGTGAAGCGCCGGGTCCGTTTCTGCAGCGAACCGTTTCTTATAACAATGTGTCGGCCGAAGATCTGGAAGTCGTTCGTCAGCGCTGCCGAGCGGAAGGCGAAGCCCTGCTGCTGCAAATCAACGAGTGGCTCAGCGCTTTTGAAAAAGACAAAAATTCAAATGCCGCCGATCAACAACTCTTCCGTGTCGGCGTGGGTGTGTACTACATCGAAGGCCCCAGCCCGGATGAAAACGGAGATAAAAGATCCTGATGAAATACTTATCAAATTGTCTTCTTCTTGGAGCACTTTTATTGGCTGGCTGTGAGTCCGGCCCGGAGCNNTCCGGAGAGCGGAAATGCGGGCATCGAAGGCACGGGCGACCGGGTTGAGATAGCTTCGGCCTACGGCACGGTTTCCGGATTTGGCAGTGTTTACGTGAACGGTGTGCATTTTGAAACCGACAGCGCCGAGGTTGAAATTGCCGGTGAGCCGGCCACGGAAGAGGACCTTGCGGTGGGTATGGTGGTGGAGGTTGTCGGCGAAATTGAGCGGGGCGGTAAAGCCGGTGTGGCGCGGACGATTCGGGCCGAGCGCGTGCTACTGGGCGTGATCGACGCCGTGGAGGAGGTAGGCAGCGGCCGCAAGGGAATTCACATCTTGGGTCAAACGGTGTATGTGAACGAAGATGCGACTATCGAAGGTACGGCTTTTGCCGACCTCGCGCCGGGGCTGGGCGTGAGTATCAGTGGATTCGTCACGCAAAACGGCGCGGTAACGGCCACTTACTTGGCGAGAAAAGAGGTTGATATCACCACCGACGGCGTAGAAGTGGAAGGCTATATCAATTCCACAGACGGTGATGCCCAAACGTTTGAACTGCAAGATCTGACTGTGGACTCGGCGGCGGCGACTTTTATTGACGGCACCGAGGCCGACCTCGCATTCGGCAGGCGGGTGCACGTAACGGGAACGCTGGTTGGTGTGCATCGACTCCAGGCAGACCGAATTAAGTTTTCGCGCGGGCCCGCGCGCGAGATTCGCTACACGGTTCTGGAAGGCGTGATATGCGATCTTGATGCGGGCACTAAGTTTGTTTTGCAGAATACGCCTGTGAAATTTGACAAGGCCGAGATCACTAACGGTTCCTCCGAGGATATGCTGGAGGGGGTGCAGGTCGTTGTGTTTGGGCCGCTGATTGAAGGTGTGCTGGTCGCGGAGCAAATTCATATCAAACCGGTTAATCCGCAGCGCTTTAGCGGTGTGGTGAGCGAGATCAATACGGCCGAGGAGACCTTCAAGCTCCTAGAAACAGCTTTTCAGGTGACGAAATTTACTCAATTCAAGGACAGCTCGCGCATGATGGAACGTTATTTCAATCTGGAGCGCTTGCGCATCGGAGAATCGGTCGAGGTGTTCGCTGTGCGTGTCGGTGCCCATTGGCAAGTTACCCGCATCTTGCGGCGGGAGCGTGAAGGTCCGCCGGAATTTGGGCCTCCGCCGCCATTCGGACGGCCGGACGGCGACCGGCCCGAGCGGCTGCGCGGGGACTTCACAGTCGTGGATGAAGACCGGCGCTTTTTTATCGACGATGTATTGGTGGATGCGAGTGGGGTGCCTGAGCACGAATGGAATGCATTGCTCGATCGCCCCGACCAACCCGTGGAAGTCGAAGGTTTTTACGCGGGCGATACGGAATTTCGGGCGATACACATCCGCTTCCACCCAACCTTGCCTTGCGATATGCCGAACCTCATGGATTGTGATGAGGACCGGGCGCGGGAGTTTTTTCCGGCTCGCCGAGCACCTTAGCTGCCAGTTGCTCNNGCCCTGCCGCTCCCGCAGATCCACCGGAGGCGCGCCGGGATTGGCGACGTCTCTGGGTTTTTCCGCAATCGCTATTAGGCGCTCGTCGGATATCGGGACAAATAAGAATAAACTCCTCTCTGCCCCATCGACCGAAGATATCCGTCTGCCGAATATTCCTGTTTATTAGGAAGGGGGCACGTTCATCCAGGTAGAAATACTGACGAGATAAAAATAATCTTTGTCAATCCACTCGCCGATCACCCTCAATTTTTTCCGCTGTACGGGCGGATACGCCGGGAATTCCCGGTCGCCGATGCAGATCGGTTACATAGTTCTCATAAATCATTTATCACGACCGAGAGGTCAATTTTCCAGCTGAAAATAGTCGGCTGGACCTTCTTGGGGGCATGGGTATGGATCAAAATCTCTGTGATGGAGATCAACGAATGTG
Source organism: Marinagarivorans sp. UBA5870 (assembly GCA_002432555.1). The sequence continues at coordinate 2,631 of DJFO01000167.1, read as the reverse complement.
CCCAGTAGTTCTGCAAAGCTATTCGAGGTAGTGGACGGTCACCCTGTGATCGGATTCCGTGATCGGCATAAACTAACGAGGCTTGAGCTCTGCGAAAGAAACGGGCACCTCGTCAAAATTATAATATCGAGCATGAAAAACGTCCTCTTCAATGGCCATGACATAGTACTAGCACTTGTCATTGTGTTCTCTTTCCTGCTAGTGGTTCGCACGGTCTCTAATCGGACCGTTCCTCGCGAAACGCGGCCGCTGCTGACCGCATTCTTTCTTTTGAATGCGTTTGTCGCTATGGATACCTTGTTGTTTTGGGGTAATGCGATCCGGTACGCAGCGTTTGATCTCTCGCCCTGGCTGCTCATGTTCTTCAGTTTTGCTCCTTTCGCGATAGGTCCGACGCTCTACTGGGTTGTGCGCTCGTGGGCCGCGCCAGGTTCCGCATGGAAGTCTATCGATTTTCTTCACTTGTTGCCGACGCTTATCACTCCGATATACCTGTACTGGGCCTGCTTTCGGTTTCCGCTTGAACAGCAACGGGTTCTAATTCTCGACTTGGCGATTTTCAGCGATGTTGGAAGTCATTTTTTGACTTTTCTGACGTTGAAGAAGCTGCTTCCGGTCATTTATGGAATTTTGTGCACAACCCTTATTTATCGCATGTCGCCCTCGGTATTGAGGCAGGCAAACGCCGCTCCAGTAATCCATCTTTACGCCGGATTTATCGTCGTATGGTTGTGGGTGTTAGTGACCCATACCTTAGGCCAATGGTTGCCAGTGGTTTACAGCGATTCGATGGGCATCTTTGGCAACTATCTGAGCCTTACGCTGGTGGGCGCCCTGTTTTTTTTGGGCATCCTGTTCGCGCCACTTACGCTAGATGCTCATGAGGGAACGGAACAGCCACCAAAAGCCGAAACTGACGATCTCGCTGTTTTAGCGGAGCGGGTTCGGAAATTCGTTCTGGAAGAAAAGCCGTATCTGAACCCCCAGTTGACCCTCGAACGATTTGCGGCGTTGGTGGATGTTTCGCCGCGGCAGGTATCCCTGGTGGTCAATCGCTGCTTTGGCCAGAATTTTCATGAATACATTAATCGTTTCAGGATCGAAGAAGCGAAGCGACTGTTACACGCCGCGGAATTGCAAGAGAATACAATTTTAGAAATCGCTCAACGAGCCGGCTTCAACAGCAAAGCCACATTCAATCGATTTTTCAAAGCGCTTGTCGGCGTCACCCCGAGTGCTTACCGTCAGCAACTGCCTGAGTTGATAACCGCCGCAGACCTCAGCTAGCTCCGATCATGTTGTCAAAATCAATACCGACGTCTCGTTCAATTTCGCTCGTTCTCTTCCCGCGTTATCTTCTGGATCTTCAAACTAAATATTCCTTTAGCCGGTCCGCATCCCCGNNACTCTGTAGCGCGCATTGACGAGCCTATCCGCGAGGTAATGTCTATCGACACTTGTGCCACAAGAATCCCTTTGACCACAAGCATCTAGTTTGAGAGGAGACACCATGAGAATTTCTGAAATACTTCTGGTCTGCAGCGGTATTTGGCTCGGTCTGTCCGCCGGCATCCCATCTTTGGCCGAGGCAAAGCCTTACAAAGCCGCGGAAATATATACCCAGGAGGCGGAGATGTACGGTAAGTACGTCATCCGGATGCGCGCGGCAAAAGGTAGCGGCGTGATCTCGAACTTTTTCCTCTGGAAGGATGGCTCCGAACTCCCGGAGATACCCTGGGAGGAGGTCGATGTGGAGGTGTTCGGTAAAAATAATGCCATGTCCTGGCAAAGCAATATCATCACCGGCCTTGACTCCCGGGTGACGTCCGAAGAAGTACATCAAAGTAGCACCTCGTTTGGCGATGCTTATCATACCTTTACCCTTGAGTGGCTGCCCGACAAGGTGGTATGGCTTGTGGATGATCAGGTGATACGGACGACCGTGGGAGAGCAAGTGCGGGAGCTTATAAGTCCAGCGCAGCTGCGATTTAACTTCTGGCCACCCAACGTTCCCAGCTGGGTCGGCGATTGGAATGACAGTATCTTACCCGTGCATATGTTCGTTAATTGGGTCGAATATCATTCGTGGAACGGGGAAGCCTTCGAGATGTCTTGGCGGGATGATTTCGATAGCTTCGAGACCAGCCGTTGGGGTAAGGCCGACTGGACTTTTGCGGAAAACCGCGCGGATTTTTCCCCCACTAATGCGCTGGTACGAGATGGCTATTTGATACTGGCGATGACGCGTGAAGGGCAGGAGGGGTACGCCGGAGCTCCGCCGGCTGACGTCGCCGGCTCATCGAGCAGCAGTAGCTCGTCCAGTAGCAGCTCATCGAGCAGCAGTTCCTCCAGCAGTTCATCGAGTAGCTCTTCCACTAGCAGTTCCTCAAGTAGCTCCTCCACGAGCAGTTCCTCTTCGAGCAGTTCCTCTTCGAGCAGCTCGTCNNTCGAGCAGCTCGTCCAGCAGCAGCTCAAGTTCGTCCAGCTCCAGCAGTTCAAGCGGTAACTCGAGTGGCGGCGCCACGCAGCCGTTTCATTTATTGCTGCTCTCAATGCTCCTGCTATTGGGTAGACGCACCATCCAGTAGTCACACCGTTCGATTGAACTGCCACGACCTCCCCCTCTCCCCC
>DJFO01000237.1:192-2627 GCA_002432555.1 Marinagarivorans sp. UBA5870 | reverse complement strand
TTCCCATTCGAACTCGGTGGGCAGACGTTTTCCCGCCCAGGCGGCATAGGCGCAGGCCTCAAAATAATTCACATGGCAGACGGGCTCACACGGGAGCACGGGCAAGAGCCCGGCCAAGGTATAAGTGAACCATTCGTTATCGATCTGGCGCCAGTAGAGCGGTGCGTTGGCCGCGGCCGCGGTTACCCACGCCCAGCCCTCCGCGAGCCAGTGCCGCGGGTCTTGATAACCACCGTCCCGCATAAACTCGAGATATTCGCCGTTGGTAACCGGGCGGCTGGCGAGTTGAAAATCATCGAGCAAAACCCGGTGGCGCGGCGTTTCGTTGTCAAAGCTGAAGCCGGCACTGACACCAATGCAATACTCTCCACCGGGAAAGCGGCGCCAGGTCAGTGGGCGGACCGCCGCAGAGTTCTCCAGCAGCGGTTGCACCAGTGCCGGCAATTGCGGATTGAACGATAGGGCGTGTTTGATATCCGTGACGATCAGTTCCTGGTGCTGTTGTTCATGGTGAACGCCGAGTTCGAGCAACAGCAGCTCGGCGGGGGAAAAAGTCTCCCAAACGGCCGCGATTTTCTCTTCCACCGCTGCCCGGTAATCCCAAACCTGTGGCAGCGACGGCCGGGAAATCAGGCCTCGCTGCGCCCGCGGATATTGTGGGCCCACCTGGTTGTAATAGGAATTAAATAAATATTCGAAGCTGCTATCAACCGCGACACCCGCGCCGCGCGGCCGCAAAATAAAGGTATCGAAAAACCAAGTGGTGTGGGCCAAGTGCCATTTGGTTGGGCTGGCGTCGGGCATCGATTGAAGAACCTGGTCTTCAACCGAGCNNGAAGAGCCGTGGTTTCGCGCGTATGAAAAAATTTTTCTCTCATCCCTGCGGGCGAAAACTGCGAGGAATCCGGCGAAAAACGCATGTGGTCGGGCAAAAAATGCATCCTGTCGACTTTGGCTAATATTAAAAAAAAGGCCGAGCGTTACATAAAGCATTCTGCCATGCCGCGGGTTCTGCTGAATATTACGCAGGACGTTTTGTCGGCAACTGTGCGTGGGGGCACATAAATAGAGCTGTAACGCGAAGAATGACGCGCTCGGCCGCTTTACCGACAGCGCCCAGTCACCATGGAATAGGGTCGAATTGAGGTATGGCGAATACTGGCGGGGTGGCTCACCGCTACCGCTTCACCCCAGGGTTCCTCCCAGATGCCGTAGAGCCCGCCCCGCGTCATATCAAAGGAGCCCTGGTTGGCGCAGTCGCCATTGTCCATTCCGCCCCAAGACCAGGCGAGCCAGCCGACCGAGTGGCGTTGGGCTTCGGTGAGCAAGGTCGAATAATCGAACGGTGCCTGATCGCATTGGTACACCGCATGCTGCGCAAATTCGCCGACGATCAGCGGCAAGTTCATGGCTACCGACTGCTGGATTTCACTGCGAATTCTTTCGCCGGTCGGGTCGTGCCACCACATATGAACACTGAACAAAAGATTTTTCAGCGGATCCGCGGCCGTCAATTCAACTGCGGTTCCCTGCAGCACATCGATGTTCTGTCCCCAGTCGGGAGCGTCCAGAATTAACAGTGTCTTGATGCCGGCGCGGCGCATGCGGGTGATGGCCGTTTTATAAGCTTCGATGTAAGCCGCTTGATTGACGTGCCTATCGCCTGCCTCATTGGCGATATTGACCAGTAGATATTTTTCGTGAGAGTTGATCACACGGACGATTTCGGGGGTTACCCACCAGTCCACCACCTTCGCCAGGGCATTTAGATTACCGGTGGCATCGTGATTTTCGATGATGGGAATCATCTGTCGGGCGATTGCGTTGCCGATGGCACGATCGAGCTGGGCCGGAGTGCCAGTGGAATTCCACACGATGCGCACCGCGTTGGCCCCGGTTTTTTGGATTTCGTCGAATTCGGGAATCCCGTCGCGGTTTTTTGTCCAGACAACCATTTCATTAACGCCGCGCAGCACTACGGGGTCGCCGCAGCGATCGTATAGGTGGCGGCCCTTGACGTAGAAACCTGGTGTACCAACATTTGAACCCGCGTCTGGGGCCTGTTGCCGGGTTGTGGCGCAGGCGGCGGATAAAATAGCCGCGAGCAGCGCCGCTGCGGTGAGCCGGCTCGGGCGGAATAATTTGCGGAGCTCGAAATATATTTGCGCCATGTTTCTCCAGAATTTCAGCGGCCTTTTTTGTCGCGGGCTAAGCGGCGGCGTCCTTCTCTCTCCTAGGTTGGGCCTCACCCTCTCCCCAGCCCTCTCCCGCTCGCGGGAGAGGGGGCCTATGGTGCCATGCGTCATACACTTTCCGTTGAGACTTGGCTTCCTCCAGAAATCTCCCTCAGCGTCGGCTGCGATCATCTCCGCGGGGGCGGGGGGGTGCGATCGGTTCCCTCTCCCGCTCGCGAGAGGGGCCTATTGTGCCTGCGT
>DJFO01000237.1:0-130 GCA_002432555.1 Marinagarivorans sp. UBA5870 | reverse complement strand
ATCCACTTTCCGTTGAGACTTGGCTTCCTCCAGAAATTTCCCCTCAACGTCGCCTGCGATCATCTCCGCGGGGCGTGGGCTACGATCGGTTCCCTCTCCCGCTCGCGAGAGGGGCCTATTGTGCCTGCGT
>DJFO01000384.1:130-4343 GCA_002432555.1 Marinagarivorans sp. UBA5870 | reverse complement strand
GCCAACAACGTCAACCTGCTGGTGCAGACCGTGATCCTCAACTACATGGCGCTGCACGGTGAGCAGGGCAACTTCGGCCAGCTGTTCGCCGACCACGGGCTTACCCATGGCCTCGGCAGCGCGGCCTCGCTCGACGCTCTCACGGCTTTCGAACCCATCATTACCGGTACTTAAGACAATAGGCCTCTCAGCGCATATATCACTCTAGGCCGCCAGGAGTAAGATGCCTGGCGCGCGTCACCGGAAGTTGAACGGGTTCAATAAAGCGCTGCAAACCGCGGTGCAGCAAGGCCAAAAACCCCGATTTCGCTTCCAAACAGCCATAACGGGTTATGTTCTTAGATTTTTTTGTGTCATTTTTAAACAAGTTGTGGCGCATCATTCTACGCGCCAGTTATGATTACTACTCCGAAGATAAGTAACACGCGAGGCACATGAATCATCTTATGGAGACACTCCCCATCTTATTACAAAAGGCAAAAGAAGCCTCTGTTGCGCAAGTGCGGCAAACGCTTGCAGGCTTTGGCCTGACGGAGCAGCAGTGGCGAGTTATCCGCGCGGCATTTGAGCACGGTGAAATGAACGCCCAAGAACTGGCGCAGCGAAGTGCCATTCTGGGCCCCAGCCTCTCTCGGATTCTCAACCGGTTGGAAAGCGACGGCATACTCTCGCGTCGCACCGCCGAGGGGGATCTGCGGGAGCTCACCATCAAGCTCAGCGCCAATGGCAAACGCTTGCACAATAAAGTGCAGCCGATGCTGAACCAGCACTACGACGTGCTCGCCGAAAAACTCGGCAGCCGCAAATCAAAACAGTTGACGGAACTCCTGGAGTTTGTGGCCTCACTCAACGCGGAAGTCCAACACTAACCCCACCCATCCCGGCCGGGAGCTGACGCCCGCCGGGATTTCCTTTTTCCTTGCCAGCGTACCCAGGTAAGATGCGACCTTTCGCATAACCGGGGAATTTCCATGAAAAAACTGCAGAACAAATGGGCACTGGTCACCGGCTCCAGCCGCGGTATTGGCCGTCAAATCGCTCTTGGCCTCGCGGCGCAGGGGTGCAATGTCATTGTCCATGGTCGCACCCAGTCCCACGCCGACCACACCTTGCAGCTGCTGCAGAATCAAGGCGTCGACGCTTATGCGGTAGCGGGTGAATTGGATTCTCCGGCACAAGTGCAGGAACTGATCGATGCGGTCACCGAGCTGCCCGTGGTGGTGGATATCCTGTACAACAATGCGGCCATCAGCAATGTATCCACACCGATCTTCGAATTTACCCAAGCGGAATGGGCGCGGACGTTTCAGGTTAACGTTTTCGCCATGGTCCAGCTGTGTAATGCCTTCGCCCCGGGAATGCGGGCGCGCCGGTGGGGTCGCATCATCAATATAACCTCGGGAATCGCCGGCCAGCCCAATCTTGCGCCCTACAGCGCATCCAAAGCGGCCGTGGATAAGTTCACGCAGGATTTGGCTTGCGAATTAAAACCGGACAATGTACTGGTCAATCATGTGGATCCAGGCTGGATACGCACTGACCTGGGTGGACCGAACGCCTGGGAGGATGTGACGTCCGTAATACCGGGGATTCTGGTCCCGGCCCTACTGCCGGATAACGGCCCTACTGGACGGTTTTATGGGGCGCAAAACTACAAAGGCCTGTGGGATTAACTTCGGCCGGATCGCCGGCCAACCAGTCTATCAATTTTTATAAATGGTGTGGTTTGACAAAACGATCGAGCAGATTGCGCCAGTTCTGGCGCGACTCACAGTGTCGACGGCGAGCATCTTCCCACAAATCTTCGGAAAAGCTCGGGCGACAAACTCGGGTCTCGGTCTGCTTGGGTTGATCTTCCGATTCAACCTCGCCAGTCGCTGCGACAACTAACGTAGCGCCAAAACCTCCGGTGTCGCAACCAAAAAGGTCTTGCGCGACTATGCTGTGTTGGCTGAATTCCCTGGACATAGAATTTACCTCTCTCTGTCAGTGGAGACGCCGCGTTACCCCTGCGGCGGTTGTACTTTTCTGCTCGGAAGAGCTGGCTGACTGTTTCGGCGCGTCGGTAGAGCCAAAACTGTCTGCGACTGCACTGCAACACTGTATACGCTGGACTAAGCAACATGGTTGCCAAAAATTAAAAAATCAAGAAATTCAAATGATTAGATTTTCAGCCCTATATGTGGGGTGCAACTTTGGTTGCTTAGGTCAAAAAAACCGACACGTTTTTTGCCAAATTTTGTGAATAATTCTCTTCGGGCTGACCAAAAACGTCACTGTTCGCTGCGCAGCCCGCGCGGGCAGGGCGGTGCGACTTGGTCTATGGTTTCCATAGCGGATGCGATGGCTGTTCGACGGTTCGACGGTTCGACGGATCGACGGTTCGACGGATCGACGGTTCGACGGTTCGACGGTTCGACGNNGTTCGACGGTTCGACGGTCGCAAATGTTACCCACCGAGGAATTCATGTGAGTGCTTTTCCTGCCCTGGCTCTCGCCATAGCATTGACCTATGTGCTCGGCGACGTGTTTCACCCGTTTCTGCCGCAACCGGTCAATATCCTGCTGGATATCGGCCTGTGTTTCGCTCTGTACAAAATCAGCAATCATTATTTGAAAAAGCTGCGCGAGTAGTCGGCCAAAACATTTCTGTTGGTGCTGTTTTGCCTATAAAGTAGGGCTTGTTCATCCACCACTCAAAGGACAGCTTCATGGACAACCCTTATGCCGCACCCGCAGCGGAGCTGCAGAATCCCACCGAGTTGGAACTCGCCGGTCGCGGCCAGCGTTTGGGTGCGGCCGTCATAGATTCGTTAATCGCCATGACCGTTATCATTCCCGTGATGGTTTTTTTTGGTTTATTCGGTGAGGAGACCAAGATGTCATTTCTCACCAACGTGTCATTGGTGATACTCAATATTGCGGTTTTTATTGCCGTGCATGGCTATTTGTTGAAAACCAGTGGCCAGACCGTCGGCAAAAGATTGTTGGGAATCCGCATAGTGGGACTGGACGGCCAGTTGCGACCGCTGCCCGACCTCATTCTAAAACGCTATATACCGATCAGCCTTGCGGGTGTTGTTCCTGTGGTGGGATCTTTTCTCCCGCTGCTCGACGTGATTCTGATATTCCGTAACGATCGCCGCTGTGCGCACGATTTTCTCGCCGGCACCCAGGTGGTAAAAGTCTGATTTGCCATGAATCGGTGAAAGCTTAGGCCGCGCGGCAGCTGATAAGGGGCTGCCGAGCGCCAGCGCTGATATCGCAGATGCTGTCCTTAACATCGAAACCCGTGCCGCCGCCACGTTGTTGCCCGGGCGCTAATTCCGCATAATGCCTGTCTTCTTACCTCTCGATTTGTCGATTTTATGAACACCATTTATTCCCGCATTGCTCAAGAACTTAAGGCCAACGTCCAGCAGGTGCAGGCGGCCGTGGGCCTCTTGGACGAAGGCGCTACTGTGCCGTTCATCGCCCGGTATCGGAAAGAAGTCACCGGCGGCCTGGATGATACCCAGCTGCGCACCCTGGAGGAGCGCTTGCAGTATTTGCGCGAACTGGAAGAGCGGCGCGCNNCCGTTGAGGAACAGGGCAAATTGACCCCCGAGCTCGCCGGGCAGATCCACAGCGCGGAGACCAAAACGCTTTTGGAAGATCTATATCTTCCCTATAAACCAAAGCGCCGCACCAAAGCCCAAATCGCTCGCGAAGCGGGTCTCGAGCCCCTGGCCGATCTATTGCTGCATAACCCGCAACAAAATCCCGAGACTGCCGCTGTCGAATTTCTCAATCCCGAGCAAAAAATCGAGACCGCCAAAGATGCGCTGGACGGTGCCAAACAGATATTGATGGAGCGTTTTAGCGAAGACGCCGCGCTGCTGGAGAAATTGCGCAATTTTCTCCGCAGTGACGGTTACCTCAGCGCTAAGGTGGTCGAAGGCAAGGAGGTGGAAGGTGAAAAATTCCGCGATTATTTCGCCCACAAAGAGCTTTTAGTAAAAACCCCGTCGCACCGGGCGCTTGCGATGTTTCGCGGGCGCAACGAAGGTGTGCTCGCGCTGGCCTTGGAGTTGAAGAACGACTTGGAGCCGGGCCAAATGCACCCGGGGGAGATTCTGGTGGCGGAGCATTGGAATATTCGCGACCAAAGCCGCGCCGCGGATGCTTGGCTCGCGGAAGTCGTGCGCTGGACCTGGCGGGTCAAACTCCTGAC
>DJFO01000384.1:0-123 GCA_002432555.1 Marinagarivorans sp. UBA5870 | reverse complement strand
CTGCGGGAGCGCGCGGAAGCCGACGCGATCGATGTTTTTGCTCGCAACCTGAAGGATCTCCTACTCGCGGCGCCCGCCGGCCAAATTGCTACCATAGGTCTCGACCCCGGTCTGCGCACCGGC
>DJFO01000033.1 GCA_002432555.1 Marinagarivorans sp. UBA5870 | reverse complement strand
GATCATTACCGCGTTAAACCGAGAGCTCGACAGGCACTATAAGGAATTGCCGAAAACACTGTTCTTTGAATACGACTCGCTGGCGGCATTGGCAGACTACCTCGCATCGAATCATACCGTCGAGAGCCAGAGCTGGGTCGATCCGCAGATACGGCCACTCGCCGGCCTGCCGTCTCCTACAGGTTTTGTCCGCTCGCACGGTATCGAAAGCCCAACCAGAACGCCAAAACGCAACGGCAGTTCGAGTGATATCGCCATCATCGGCCTCGCCGGTTCCTACCCGGGGGCGGAGAGTCTGCTGGAGTTTTGGGAAAATCTAACCGCCGGGAAAAACAGTATCGAGGAAATTCCCCAGGACCGCTGGTCCTTGGCCGACTTTTACCTCGAGGATCCGGATCAGGCGGTGGAGCAGGGCAAAAGCTACAGCAAGTGGGGCGGGTTTTTGCAGAACTTCGCCGACTTCGATCCTCTGTTTTTCGGGCTGTCGCCCAAGGAGGTTGAGGAAATGGATCCCCATGAGCGCCTGTTTCTCATGAGCTGCTGGCATGTCATTGAAGATGCGGGTTATTCCCGTCAGTCTTTGCAGAACCGCCACGGCGGAAATGTAGGTGTATTTGTCGGAATTACAAAAACGGGTTTTGAACACTACGGGCCCTTGTTGCAAGCGCAGAACAATATTCTTTTCCCGCGAACGTCGTTTAGCTCGGTGGCCAATCGGGTTTCCTATTTATTTAATTTCTCCGGGCCAAGCTTACCAATTGACACTATGTGTTCGTCTTCATTGACAGCGGTGCACGAAGCCTGCGGGTATTTGCGCCGAGGAGATTGCGAGCTCGCCATTGCCGGGGGCGTGAACCTGTATTTGCATCCCTCCTCCTACACCTGGTTATCGTCCCAACGTATGCTGTCCAGGACAGGGCAATGTAAAAGCTTCGGCCGCGACGGCGATGGTTTCGTCCCGGGCGAGGGNNTGGATGCCGCGCGGCGTGACCGGGATGCGATCTATGGCGTGATCAAGGCGACCTCCATCAATCACGGCGGTAAAACTCAGAGTTACACGGTGCCCAGTCCTAACGCACAGGCCAGGTTGGTCGAGCAGGCATTGGACCAGTCGGGTTTGCTGCCGGAGGAAATAACGTACATAGAGGCACATGGGACTGGCACCGCGCTCGGGGATCCGATCGAGATTACCGGCCTTAGCAAGGCTTTCGATAATCGTAGCGCCACCCCTTTGCGACAAACCTGCGCGATAGGTTCGGTGAAGTCGAATATAGGTCATCTCGAGGCGGCCGCTGGCATCGCGGGCATAACCAAAATTCTGCTGCAATTCAAGTACCGTAAGCGAGTACCAAGTTTGCACGCCACTTCGCTAAATGAAAACATTCATTTCCATAAATCTCCGTTCTTTGTGCAGCAGAGGGTCGAAGACTGGGTGCGCCCCACATGCGGCCTGGGTCTCCTGGCGGCCGGAATATCATCATTTGGTGCCGGCGGCAGCAATGCGCATGTGATTCTGCAAGAAGCTCCGAGCGAAGTGGAAAGGGATGCGGGTGTGCCGGGAAATTCCGCAATCATTATTCTTTCCGCTAAAAGGGAGGAACAGCTGCTCGCGAGTGCGAAGCGGTTGCTTTCCTACTTGGAAGCGGAAAAGCCCACGGCTTCCGATCTTGCTGGCATAGCATTTACCTTGCAGACTGGTCGCGAGGCGATGGACATTCGCTGGGGCGCCCTGGTGGCGAGCATCGACGACCTGAAAGCGCAGCTGAGTAAGCTAGCGCAGGCGGAAAACGAAGGAGCTCGCTTCAACAACAGCCGGGCCGGCGATGATGCGGTTTTTACCCGTAGCGATTTGATGGAAGAGGTTGTGAACGGTTTGATCCGGCGGAAGGAAAATAGCCTCTTGCTCGATGTGTGGTTGAAAGGGGCAGCCGTAGACTGGTTCCAGCTCTACGGCAATGGGCCCTTGCCACGGCGGAAAAACCTGCCCGGTTATCCTTTCGCCGGGAGAAGGTATTGGCTCGGGGACCGGATAAAGACAGCGAATTCTTATCGGACCTCCGGCTCCAATGTCATCTCCTTTGAAGCTTTGCCAACCGCGCCGTCGCCGGCCGCGGATCGCGGCCAGTCGATCGACAAACTTGCCGATGCGGCGGCGGAAAAACTCTATGCGCTCCTCTCCATAAAGGAAAACGTAGAGCGCAAAACGAACAGGAGGGTGTACGGCCTGCGCGATGTTGTCTGGGGAAATTCAACCGCACCGGGTACCGAGGTGGAGACGTCCTTGCCGAAGCTGACAATCCGGAACCACGAGGGACGGACATTGTACAAAATCGTCTCCGCCAATGCCTCGTCGGCGCAGCAGTTTGGTGAGATCCTATTTACTGATACGACCCACTTCGGCGGTGACATGTCCCGGTTCAGGGACGCGGGCAGCGTGCAGACCGAGCTGCTGGATATCTGGAATGGCGTCGTATCCGGTCATCCCCTCGCGGCCTGTACTCAACTGGTCTTGGCGGACAATAGGCGTATCGCTATGGCGGTCGCTTACCCATCCGAAAATCTCCCGGAAGGTTTCGGGCTGGATCTCATGAGTTTGTGCACAAAGAGTCTCCTGACCTTCTCCTCGCGAACCCGCAGGCCAAAACATTTTTCGCCCCTATCGATTTCTGAGATGGTTTGGCAGCGACCGCTTGCGCGCGAAATGCATATTTTGATCGAACTTGATAAAAACCACTTGCAGCAGGAGGAATACTCTATATGGATGCTGCAAAGCGATGGTTCGATTGCGGTCGTCGTTAAAGAATTGTATTTAGTCCCGGCTGCCAAAATGCAGCGAATTCATATCTGAAGGGAAATATCTTATGAGTGGCAAGGTTTGTATTATTGGTGGTGGTCCCTGGGGAATTGGAATTGGCAAGGAACTGGGCCAGGCGGGTATCGCATATGACATTTACGAAGCGGAAAGCGATTTCGGTGGCGTCTGGAATTACCGCGCGAAAAGCGGTCGAGTTTATTCCTCCGCCCATATCATATCGTCGAAATCTTTTACCGAGTTTTCCGATTTTCCCATGCCCGACGATTATCCGCATTATCCGGGTCACACGTTAATGTTGCGGTATGTGAGAAGTTTCGCTCGGCAATTTGGGGTCTACGAGCATGCTCAGTTCAATACTTCGGTGGAAGCTGTTGAACGGGAGGATGGCGGTTGGGCGGTAACCCTGTCCAGTGGCGATCGCCGGCACTATGAGTACGTGTGTGTCTGTAATGGTCTGCAAAGGGAACCGATTTTCCCAAAGGATCTGGATGCGAGCCGCTTTGCTGGGGAGCTGTTCCACAGCATCGAGTATAAATCTCCTGAGCAGCTGCGCAACAAACGCGTATTGGTCGTTGGGGCCGGCAACACCGGCTGTGATCTGGTCGTCGATGCGGTGCACCACGGCAGCGCGGTGTATCACAGTACCCGCCGCGGTTACTACTATCAGCCGAAATTCATCGCGGGTAAACCAACACCGGAATGGATGCTCGAGCAGGGCAATCGGTTCAGCACCACGCAGGAAACCATGGCTTACTTCAAGCAGGTTTTTAAAATGGCGGGCTTTGACGGAACCGATTATGGTCTGCCCAAGCCCGACCATGAAATCGACGAATGTCATCCCATTATGAATACCCAATTGCTGCATCACATTGGGCAGGGCGACATTATTCCGAAGTGCGATCTGAAACGGCTCGAAGGAGACACAGCCTATTTTAAAGACGGTTCCTCGGTTGAAGTGGATGTGGTGATACTCGCAACGGGATATCAAAGAAGTTTTCCCTTCTTCCGGCCAGGGTTTATCGAGTACAAAAACGGGATACCGGATTTATTTCTGCATATCGCTCACAGGCAGTATGACAATATCCTCTTTCAGGGGTACATCAACGCGGCGGCCGGATTGGGCAGCCTGGTAAAGCTCTGCGGGCTCTTGACTGCCGACTATATAACCGCGCGAGACAGAAACAGGGCCGGTTACAGGGAGTTCAATCGGTTAAAACTGGCTGATCAGCCGGACATGGGCGACAAAAAGTTTATCGATTCCTTCCGGCACGCCTGGGAAGTGGATTTCTGGAAGTATCTGAATTGCTTGAACCACTATCGTGCCGTCATCAACCAGGTGTAATGCGTCGTGACAGAAATTACTAATTCTGATTTGGCTCGTCCTGATATGGCCCGTTCTGATATCGATAACCGCATGGCGAATGTTCTCGATGCGGATTTGATCGCGCTCGCGCAAGAATCTATCCGCGGCAAACGAGTTGCCGAGGCGGCATCACCTCGACCGGCCGTCACCGCATCCGAAGGCCCTCCTGCCGGCGCCGTGGAACAGGCTTATCTGCGGCCGTTCACCGCCGACCTTGCGAGGGTCGTCAGTCAAGAGCTGCATGTGAATATCCAGGATTTGGATTTTGACGAGAATATCACCGCCTTTGGAATATCCTCTCTCTCCGTAACGGGGATAGTGCACAGGCTGAGTAAAGACATAGGCATAAACGTCAACCCAGCAATTTTCTACGAAGGTAAAACCTTCCGCGATTTAGCTTCTATCATTTGCTCGCGCTTCAAGGCCCGCCTGGCTGAAAAATATAAATTCAGCGACCCATCCATCGTTGACCAGGAGGTGCAACCCGCCGCACCTGACAGTCGACCGGCAAATGTCCATGACCGACGTGACGCTCAGGCGGCATTTACAGGGGCGCGGCCAGTCGATCAGCAAGATGTCCGCGGGCAGTTTCGCCACGATCTGTTTCGCATTTTTGCCCAGGAGCTCGCGCTCCCGGAGGGCGACCTCCATGAGGAGGAAAACCTGACCAATCTTGGCATATCCTCTATTTCGATCACCGGCATAGTCCATCGCATTACTGCTACCTACCAGGCAAAAATCAATCCTGCGATATTTTACGAGTGCCGAACTTTAAAGGACTTCATCGATGCGGTCTTGAGCCGTATCAGAAATACCTTGCTGGAGTATTATGCAGTTCTCTCACGCGGCGCAATCGCCCCCGCGCCACGGGAGGAACGCTCAGTCCCGCTCGGCCAAAACGACGCGAATCCGGTGGCCATAGAGCGGCCGCAGGACGCGGGTGCGTCAGCCGAGTGGCGAGCCGCTTTTTTCCACGATGTGTATCGGATAGTCGCCGGTGAACTCGGGCTGACGGCGGATGCAATCGATGGCGGCGAAAACCTGACTCAGTACGGTATCTCTTCGATTTCTGTGACCGGTATGGTGTACCAGCTGAAAAAGCAGTTGGGCCTTGTCATCAATCCGGCGATCTTTTACGAAGCCAGAACTCTCGATGATTGCATTTCGCTGATCATCGATAAATTTCAGGCCAAAATCATCCCTATCTACACGCGCGACGACGCAGTTCCGACCGCACCGGCACCTCAGCCCGACAGCGCGCCAGGTCTTCGCCAGAAAGCCGATGAATTCGAGGTGAGCGAAAAAGTGCTCGCCCGCATCCGCCTGAGTCAGGCAATGGAGATTGACCTGCCCGAGTCTTTGGCCGAGCCACGCCAACAGCCGCAGCAGGCCGTTCATCGCCAAAGGATTGCCATCGTCGGTTTTGAAGGACAATTTCCCCAAAGTCCCGACGTGCATGCCCTGTGGGACAATCTTATCCACGAGCGCGACTGCATCAGTGAAATTCCGGCTGACCGCTGGCAGTGGCAGGCGTGTTACGGCGATCCGCAGGACGGCCCGCTGACCAAGGTCAAATGGGGTGGATTTGTCGAGGATATCGACAAGTTTGATGAGCGGTTATTCAAAGTTTCCGGCCGCGAAGCCAAGCTCATGGATCCTCAGCACAGGCTGTTCAGTCAGTGTGTCTGGCATCTTTTCGAAGGAGCGGGCTATAACCCCCTGGATTTGCCCACGCGCAACATCGGGATTTTTCTCGGCATAAATCTGCTGGATTATATGCAGCTGGTCAACCGCGCATCGGATAAGGACCCGCTCCAATTAACCGGCACCCACCATACATTTTGCCCCAACCGTATCTCCTGGTTATTTAACCTCGATGGACCGAGTGAGGTGGTCGACACCGCTTGTTCCAGTTCCCTGGTTGCCTTGCACCGAGCGGTTGCAGCGATGGACAACGGCGATTGCGAGATGGCCATCGTCGGCGGTTCCAATCTGATTTTGACGCAGGACATGCACCTGCTTTACAGCAAACTCGGCATGCTGAGTCCGGACGGCCGCTGTAAAACCTTTTCCGACGCAGCGGATGGTTACGCCCGCAGCGAGGGCGTGGGCGCGCTTTTATTAAAGCGGCTGGCCGATGCCGAGCGGGACGGCGACCGAATCTATGCGACCGTGCTCGGCAGTGCGGAAAACCACGGCGGTTTCGCCAACTCATTGACGGCCCCGAATCCGGCCGCGCAGGCCCGCCTAATCGCACAAGCACAGGTGAAGGCGCAAGTTGATCCAAGACTGATCGGTTATATCGAATGTCACGGGACGGGCACTGCCCTCGGAGATCCAATCGAAATCGAGGGGCTGAAACGCGCTTTTTCCGAGCGCCATAGCGCACTCGGTCTAGCCGCCGCAGGGCAAAAATATTGCGCGCTTGGCTCGGTCAAATCCAATATCGGCCACACGGAAACCTGTGCCGGGGTGGCGGGCGTCGTCAAGGTTTTACTGGCGATGCAGCATAAAACCCTGCCAGCCAATCTGCACTGCACAACAGTGAGTCGGCATATCGATCTGGAGGATTCGCCTTTTTATATCGTGCAGCGCACCCAGGCTTGGGAAAACCCCGTCGTCGACGGCGCGACATTTCCCCGCACGGCGGCAGTGAGTGCATTTGGCGCAGGCGGCAGTAACGCCCACGTCATACTGCAAGAGTACGTGGAAGGCGGCGCCGCCCGCCTGGATTCCGCGACCGGGCCGAATCTTTTTGTTGTCTCCGCAAAGACAGCCGAGTCCCTGACGGAATCCATCCGGCGGTTGGTGCAGTGCCTGAGACGGGACGAGGGTGCCCGCCGGCGGCTGCCGGCGATCAGCCATACTTTATTGACCGGCAGAGAACATTGGAATTTCCGGCTGGCGGTCGTTGCTGGCAACATCAACGAATTGCTCGACGCTCTGGAAAATTACACCCTTGGTCGGCACTCACGCTGGGTGACGAGTGGGAAAATTGAAAAGCCCCTGCGCGATCTGCAAAAAAATGCCTCGGCCAACGCAAGGGGCAACGATTTGCTTGCGTCCATCGGTCGCGGGGCGCCAGGCTCGGGCCCAACGCGAGAGCAGCTGCTTGAACTTGCCGGGCTTTATTGTGACGGTTTTGCCTTAAATTGGAAAAACCTCTTTCGTGCGAATCCCGGCCGGGTGCGCCTTCCCGGATACGCTTTCGCAAAAAACCGGCACTGGGTGGACGCCGTATCGCCCTTGCATGCCGACAGTCGTATTGCGGCGGGCCTTCCATCAGGCAAGCCTAACCGCGCCGCGCAAATTGCTGTTATTGGCATGGAAGGCATGTTCCCCGAGAGTGCCGATCTTGATGAGCTATGGCAGAACCTGGTCAATGAACGGGATTGCATCCGTGAAGTACCGTCCGATCGCTGGGATTGGCGGACGATTTACGGGGATCCCAAGGACGGCAGATTTACCCGGGTGAAATGGGGCGGTTTTGTCGACGGCATCGAATATTTCGACGACGAGTTTTTCCAGATGTCGCCCCGCGAGGCGCGCATCCTCGATCCGCAACATCGCATGTATATTCAGTGTGTTTGGAAGCTCCTCGAAGGAGCGGGTTATAACCCAGCGGCCCTGCCCAATAATAATGTCGGCATGTTCCTGGGTATCAATCTCATGGACTACATGCACATTGTCGAAAAAAATCTTGGCAATGATCCGGTTAGCCTAACGACCTACAATACGTTTTCGGCGAACCGCCTGTCGTTTATGTTCAATTTCTCCGGCCCGAGCGAGGTTATCGATACCGCCTGCTCAAGCTCCCTGGTCGCCTTGCATCGAGGGATCACTGCTATCGAGAAGGGTGACTGCGACTTGGCCATTGCCGGTGGCGTTAACCTGATGATGTTGCCGACGGTGCACCTGTTATACAGCAAGGTCGGCATGTTGAGCGAGGAGGGCCGCTGTAAGACCTTTTCCGCCAATGCGGATGGTTATGTGCGCAGCGATGGCGTGGGTGCCGTTTTATTGAAGCGTCTCGAGGATGCCGAACGGGACGGCGATACTATACTCGGCGTCATTCTTGGCAGCGCCGAAAATCATGGGGGCACTGCCGCCTCCTTGACTGCACCCAACTCAAACGCGCAAGCGCAGCTGATCCACCGTGCCTTGCAGCGCGCCGATATGGATCCGCGCGCGGTCGGCTATATCGAGTGTCACGGCACCGGCACTCCCCTGGGAGACCCGATTGAAATCGAAGGCCTAAAAAAAGCCTTTGGCAGCTGGGAGCAGGAGAAGGGTATAACCAATCACGGCGCAAAATATTGCGCCCTGGGATCGATCAAATCAAACATAGGTCACACGGAAACGGTGGCCGGCCTCGCGGGCGTGATCAAGGTTCTTTTGGCGATGCAACACGCCTTTCTGCCAAAAACGCTTCACGCGGACAAGCTGAACAAAAACATTGAACTCGAGGGATCGCCTTTCACGATTTTGCAGGAGGGTCGGACTTGGGCTGCGCCCGTAGTAGACGGAAAAACCTTGCCAAGGGCTGCCGGCGTCAGTGCTTTTGGTGCGGGGGGGACCAATGCGCACGTTATTCTGGGCGAATACCGCGCTCCGGAACCGCCCGCCGGCGTAGTGAATGAAATTTCCACAGCGCCTTGGTTACTGGTATTTTCGGCGAAATCGGAAGCGTCTTTAAGGGCTCTTGTCCAAGAGTTCTTGCATTTTTTCCGCGCCCAATCGACGGAAACCATTTTGCCGCGGGTGAGTTATACCCTGTTGGCCGGGCGCGCGCATCATACACACCGCTGCGCACTGATCGTGCGCTCCATCGAGGAGGCGATTGATTTATTGCAGGGTTACGAACGTCATCCCGCCCCGGTGAATTTGTTTAAGGGCCTCGCCAACGCGCGGCCCAACCGGCAGCTCGCGGTGGTGGAAACCAAACCGAGAACAGAGGCTTTGGTGCAGCTCGCGTCCGCTTATTGCCGCGGGGAGCGGCTGGCGTGGCAGCAGATCTTTCCCGGTGTGCGGGACGATATACAACCGCCGAAAAAAATACGCTTGCCCACCTATGCCTTTGCCAAAGTGCGCCACTGGATAACGACGGGCGCGGCCATGGTCGTGGACAGGACTCCCACTGCCGCATTGAGCGAATTGATCCATACCAACAGTTCTTCGCTGCGCGAAACGCGGTTTTCGTCGGTGTTCCATGGAAACGAGTTTTTTCTGCGAGACCATGTGGTCAAAGGCGTGGCCATTTTACCTGGGGTGGCTTATCTGGAAATGGCAAGGCTCGCCCTGGGTTTCGCCGCTCCAGGATTGCTTGAAACCGGCCAGTTGGAATTGACCGATATAGTGTGGCTTCGACCCGCGGCCCTGCACCATCAGCGGCTGGCTTTGCATACGCGGATCGAGCAGCTACCGGATGGAACCTACCAATACACTATTTATCAGGACGAAACCGGCGAAACAATTTACAGCAGGGGACGGATGCGTTTACATCCGGCGGCGGCGGCCCACTCCGCCATCGATCTCCCCGCTTTGCGGGCGAGTTGTACTGCCAAGGCCCTGGAAAAAAATGCCTTCTACCAATTGTTTGCTGATAAGGGGTTTGCATACGGGCCGGCGCATCGCACCGTCGAGAATATTCGGATTGGTACCGACCAACGGGGATTTCCCCAGGTTTTGGCGGATATAAACCTGCAAGCGGCCGAGGGCGGTGACGGCGGTTTTATGTTGCATCCCGGTTGGATGGACGGCGTGCTCCAATCGGTTTTCGGACTGCTGGAGGCCGCCGATATTCATAACCCGGCTCTGCCCTTTGCGCTGGCCTCGCTGAAGATTTTTCAGCTCCCGACCACCAGAATTTGCTCCAGCTGGGTACGTTACGCCGATGCCAGCAGGCCGAGCGATTCGGTGAAGAAAATTGATATCGATGTCTTCGATGAAACCGCCCAATTATGCCTCAAGTTCTCCGGCTTGAGTCTGCGCGAACTGGTTCAGCAGGACCGCTCCGGCGAAATTTTAATTTTTCGCCCGGAGTGGCAGAACCTTACCGATCTCGTTGCCGTGGCTCCAGGCCCCAGCCAGTTCTCGCAGCGGCGGGCGCTGATTGTCGGCAGCTTTGATCAGACGCAGGTCAGTGCCCTGACGGCGGCCTTAACCAAGGATTCTGCCTGTGAATTTTTTGCCTGTGATGCGGCCAACGAACCGGCAACCTTCCTGAACCTCGCCGAGGCCGTTTTTGCAGCAGTCAAAAGCAGCCTGCAGACGCTCGGCGATCACAAGTGTTTATTGCAACTGTTGATCTGCCACCCGCAGGATCGCGCCCAAACCGGTGCGGCACTAGCGGGTGCGCTCAGTGGGTTGCTGCGATCGGCAACAAAGGAGAATCCGGCGCTGACAACTCAGTGCATCGAATGGTGGATGCCTGTGAATACGCAGGGCGTGGCGGGGGCCTTGGCCATGGCCGCCGCTCGGCCCGAGCTTGCGCAAATCCGTTTTCGCGCCAATGGTCCCCAGGTTTATCGAGTCACCGAAATTGGCGCAAATGATGGGATAAAAGAGCCCGCTCTACCTGCGGACGGTGTCTATCTGCTCGCGGGCGGCTCGGGCGGCGTAGCGCGGCATTTATGCGAGTATCTCGTTCAGACCACGCAAAACCCCCGCGTCATCTTGGCAAGTCGCAGCCCGCTCCCCCCGGAGCGCAGGCGGGAATTGGAACTGCTGAGTCGAAGAGGACTTCATTTCGAACATCATTCCCTCGACATCACGCAGCGACAGGCGGTGGTGGACCTCATGTCCCATATCCGGTCTCAACACGGGCGTCTGACGGCCGTCTTTCAGTGCGCGGGTGTCCTTGACGATAATTTTCTTCTCTACAAGTCGCCGGAACAATTCCGCCGTGTTCTTGCGCCGAAGGTCCTTGGCACCGTGTGGTTGGATGAGGCGAGCCAGCAGTTTGACCTGCAGTATTTCATTTGTTTTTCTTCGGTTGTGGCAGTCCTGGGCAACGCGGGGCAGAGTGATTATGCCTGCGCCAATGCCTTTATCGACAGATTCGTCGAGTACCGCAGCGATCTGGCAAGGCAACAACAGCGCAAGGGCAAAAGCCTCTCGATCAACTGGCCGCTCTGGCGCGAGGGCGGAATGGGGATCAACAGCATTGTTGAACAGCAGTTGCAGCGCGCCGGCCTGGTAGCGCTCGATACCGATACTGCAAAACGAATGCTGGGGCGGTTTATGGCGGGCGNNCGGGTAAAGCCGCCGAAATCCGGCGCCTGGTCGCCGAACCGGCTGCCCCCGCGGTGTCCGTCCTTCAACCAGCGAATTTCACCACCCTGGAGCCGTCGGCCGTACATCCTCCCCAGGCACCTGCGGATTTGGCAGAGAAGGCGATCCAGTATTTCAAAAAACAAGTCGCTGAAGTCGTACATTTGCCGGTGAATCGTTTAGACGCCGACGCGCCTATGGAAAAGTACGGGTTTGATTCCATCCTCGTCATGGAACTGACGACGCACCTGGAGCGCACTTTCGGTCCCCTTTCGAAAACCTTGTTTTTCGAGGTGCAAACGTTGCGGGCGCTCAGCCGT
>DJFO01000166.1:9096-10243 GCA_002432555.1 Marinagarivorans sp. UBA5870 | reverse complement strand
ACAGCTGGTGCTCAACTATATGGGCCCCGGGGAATATTTCGGCGAGTTGTCGCTGCTCGATGACAAACCCAGGTCCGCGTCGGCATCCACCGTTGATGATTCCATGCTGCTCAGTATTTCCAGGGAGAGTTTCCGAGCTTTTATGCGGGAATATCCTGAACTCTATGAGACGCTGATGGTGGAACTGGTGGACCGCATCCGCGCGCTCACAGAGAACGTTAAGGATATGGCCTTGTTGGACGTCTATGGACGGGTGGCGCACACGCTGGAACGATTGTGCAATCCCGGGAATGAGCAAGTATCGCCCAAGCTCACCCATCAAGATATCGCCAATATGGTCGGCGCTTCGCGCGAGATGGTCAGTCGTGTCATGAAAGAGTTGGTGGTGGGCGGATATATCGAAATTCAGCAAAAACAGATCCGTATTCTGAAATCCTTTCCTAAAAACTGGTAGCCGTACCGGTCCGTTTCCAAGTGCAAATCGTCCGTGCGATTGGCGCTTGACTGAACACCATTTCCGTCACTGCATTTTGCAAACCATTTTGCAGTCATAGGTGCCAGGTTACTTTTTATAGCGTGTAAAAGGATGCAGGTCGAAGCGTACTGCTGTATCCTCACCGCGTAAAATTATCCCGCTCTCTCACTGTCGGCTTCTCAATTCGAAGTCACGGAGTCTGCCTTTCTTTTCGCTGTGAGCCAAATCCTATGGCAGCTGATTCTCGACCACCCGCAACGCTTTTCTTACCAGTTTCCGAAGGCGCATTTCCGCCCGGCGTTGAAGGCGAGCCCGCGGTCCCACCGCCCCCGGTGGTGGGAATAGGCGCTTCGGCCGGAGGGCTCGGAGCGCTCAAGGCGCTGATAGAGACGATTCCAGAGCGCACGGGTGTCGCTTTTGTTGTTGTGGTTCATTTATTGCCGGATCACGATAGCCACCTGGCGGAATTGCTGCAGCCGGTCGCCGCGATTCCCGTAGTGCAGATTCGCGATGAAATCCCATTGCGTGCCGACCACGTGTACATCATTCCCCCCGGGCGCAATCTGAGCACCATCGACAGCAGCCTCAAATTATCGCAAATCGAAGAGCGGCCCGGTCAACGCGCGCCTATCGACCATTTTTTTCGCACCTTGGCCAAAACCCATAGCGCCA
>DJFO01000166.1:4434-9078 GCA_002432555.1 Marinagarivorans sp. UBA5870 | reverse complement strand
CAGGAAATCAAGGGGCGCGGTGGCCTGACGATTGTGCAAGATCCGGCAGAGGCGGAATACGATGGTATGCCACAGAGCGCCATTACCACCGGCATAATCGACCTGATCCTCCCGGTGACGGAAATGGTCGAGCGAATTGTGGGTTTTCTGCGCACCCAGCCGCAGCTCAGCGTGGTTGAGTCCCAGGATGAAAACGCTGAAGATCCACGTTCGCTGGTGCACCGGATTCTCGCGCTGGTGCGCACCAGCGTGGGCAGCGACTTCACCCGCTATAAACAATCGACAATCATGCGCCGCATTCGCCGGCGCATGCAGTTGGCGCATTTGGAGGAACTGGAACACTACCTGGCAAAACTTCATGCACAGCCCGAGGAAGTGAAAGCGCTGGCGAATGATTTTTTAATCACCGTCACCAGTTTTTTCCGCGATCGGGATGTGTTTGAACAACTGGAAAAACAGATTATTCCCAAATTGTTTCGTCACAAGGCCTCCAACGAGCAGCTGCGCGTTTGGTCCGTTGGTTGCGCGACGGGGGAAGAGGCTTATTCCCTCGCCATGCTGCTGCTGGAGGAGGCCGACAGGCAAGAGGCACCGCCACAAATCCAGGTGTTCGCATCGGACTTACATGACCAATCTTTGCGAAAGGCCCGCGAAGGGCTCTATCCGGGGGACATAGAGACGGATGTCTCCAGCGAGCGCCTGCGGCGGTTTTTTCGCAAGGAGAACGGCGCTTATCGAATACGCAATGAAGTCCGCGAAATGGTGGTCTTCGCACCACACAACTTGTTGATCGATCCGCCGTTCTCCAAAATCGACCTCATTGTCTGCCGCAATCTTCTGATTTATTTACAGCGCAATCTTCAGCCAAATATCATCGAGCTGTTCCACTATGCGCTCAAGCCGCGCGGGTGGCTTGTACTGGGCACGGCGGAAACTCTCAACAATTCGGATCTGTTCTCGACCGAAAGCAAATCGAACGGTACCTACCGCAAGCGCAACGTGCCCTTGCCGGAGCCCCGGCTACCGGTTTTCCCG
Organism: Marinagarivorans sp. UBA5870; assembly: GCA_002432555.1. Next base: position 8,043 of record DJFO01000166.1, on the reverse strand, counting down.
TTCACTCGTCCGCGCAGCATCACCGAGGCCAATCAGGCACCGCTGCAGGGGGAACCGCTTTCTTACGGTGCGCTGCATCACCGCATGGTGGAACGGTACGCGCCACCGAGCATTTTGGTGAGTTCAGAAAATAAAGTGGTGCACCTGTCGGAGCACGCCGGGCGCTACCTACAACATCCCGGTGGCATGCCGACAACCAGCGTTTATAAGCTTGTGCGCGACGAGTTCCAAGTGGAGTTGCGCGCGGCCTTGTCTGCGGTCCGCGAACAGCGCACGCCCGTCACTTCCACGCCCGTGCCTGTGAATCTGGATGGCGCGACGCGGCAGGTTGTTATTCACGCGCGGCCCAACTTGGAGGACGACAGCGAATCCTTTGTGTTGGTCATCTTCGATGAGCGCGAGGAGTCGCACGTGGCGAATGCCGGAGCTTTACTCGCCGGCCACTCCAGCCCCGCCGCCACGCGTGAGCTCGAGACCGAACTGGAGTTGGCGAAACGCCGGCTGAAAGCGGCCATAGAAGAGTACGAGACAAGTCAGGAAGAANNGAAGAGCTGCAGTCGATCAACGAGGAGTTGCAGACCGCGAATCAAGAAAACCGTCACAAGGTGATGGAGTTGAGTCAGTTGTCGGATGACCTGCAACACCTAATGGCAGCCACCCACATCGCCACGCTGTTTTTAGATCGGCAGCTGCGCATTCTGCGTTTTACTCCGCAAATTGGTGAACTCTTCAGCCTGCGCGTCGTGGACCGCGGTCGCCCTCTGTCTGACTTAACTCACCGCCTGTACTACGACGATCTCATGAGCGATGCGGCCAAGGTACTTGAACAGTTGGTGCCGGTAGAGCGCGAGGCCCGCGACGAAATGGGTCGCTGGTATCTCGTCCGTATGCGTCCCTATCGCACCGGCGATGATCGGATCGACGGCGTGGTGCTGACTTTCGTCGACATCACGGCCCGCAAGTTATCGGAAGAGGCGTTGCGTCGCAGCGAGCTGCGTTACCGTGTCCTTTTTGACGCCATGGACGAGGGCTTCGTGGTGCTCAAAGAATTGGACACAGGTACCGCCGCACCGGATTTCTGTGTTTTAGAGGCCAATCCAGCGTTCAGCAAACACACCGGATTAAAAACCACAGCGGGCCAAAAAATACGCGATGTGGCGCCGGAGCAATTAGCTTTTTGGGTAAACATCGTGCAGCGGCTCGACGCAACGCGGCCTTTGGTGAGGTTCGATTGCGAACCCGGCATCTTTAAGCGGTGGCTCGATGTATGCGCCTACCGACTGCCCGACGTCGAGGGTTCGCACGTGGCGGTTTTGCTGAAAGACATCACCGAGCAGAAGTGCAGCGAAGCGGCGCTGCGCGAGGTGGATGAGCGTAAGGATGAGTTTCTCGCGGTGCTGTCGCACGAGTTGCGCAATCCGCTCGCGTCTATCATGAACGGCCTCCATATACTTGAGCACGCGGCTTCTACAAGTGACCAGGCGAACGCCGCTCGCAGCGTTCTGCGTCGTCAGGTGGCACTGCTCGCACGCCTGGTGGATGACCTGCTCGACCTGACTCGAATCAATCGGGGCAAGATTCAACTGAAATGTGCGCCGGTGGAGCTCAACCAATTGCTCAATCGAACCCTTGACGACCACCGCTCGTTATTTACGCATCGCGGCTTGAGTCTCGAATTTATCCCCGCACCCGCAGATGTTTGGGTCAGTGGCGACGCCAGCCGATTGATGCAGGTCTTCGGCAATCTGTTGCAGAACTGCGCGAAATTCACCCCGGACGGAGGGCGTACCTCTGTCGCCCTCGCCGCGGATTATAAGGCCGCGCAGGCAGAAATCCGGGTGTCCGACACAGGCGTCGGGATGACGGAGGAAGTTTTGGGGCAACTGTTTCAACCCTTCATGCAAGGAGAACAGACTCTGGAGCGCAGCAAGAGCGGTCTCGGCCTGGGGCTGGCGTTGACGAAAAGACTTCTGGAGCTTCATCGTGGACAGATTGAAGCTTCCAGTGCCGGCCTGGGCAAGGGAACCGAATTCCGCATCCGTCTGCCGCTCGATACTTTGGGCGCAGTCCGCACTCCGTCCGGAACGTCGCCTGCTTACGTCACACCCAGGCGGGTGCTGATCATCGAAGACAATATAGACGCTGCCGAAACTTTGCGGGAGGTACTACAATTTTGCGGCCACGAAGTGCGCATCGCATTTGACAGCGATCAAGGAATGGTTTTAGTCCAAGAGTTTCGTCCAGTCATTATCTTTTGCGACCTTGGCCTTCCGGGCCGAGATGGCTGGGCATTCGCGCGCGCGCTTAAGGAAGACAAACAGTTCGCTGGGGTCTACCTGGTGGCGCTCAGCGGCTACGCCATGCCAGCGGACTGCGAAAGGGCTTTGGCAGCCGGGTTCGATCTGCATCTCGCCAAGCCGGCGGACCTCGCCAGGCTGCAGCAGGTGTTTGTCGGTTTCGACCAGCTGAAGCAATGATCGCTGCGGTTCAGATTCCGTTAAGCGAATTTCATCTATCGTGGAATCGCGTCATAATGCGCGCCCTTCCGATCCGACCGAGGCGCGGTTGAGTGATCTGAGTGGCAGGTTCTTTTAATTTGGATGAACAGCGTAGGTAAGTTATGAACAAACAATTGATAATCGGCTTGTGCGTAGGTGGTCTGGTGGCTACGGCGGGAGGCGCCCTGGCGCTGCGCGAATCCGCTCCGAAGGTCGCGAGTGTGGTCTCCGTCAAACCCATCACCGCGGGTATGGAGCAGGAGTATGCCGCGGTTGTAAGGGTCGCCGAACTGACCGATCCCGACGCCCCCCGTTTTGTTGATGTTGTCGATGTGAAACCGGTGGTGGAGCAGGGAGAGAAGGAACAAATTTGTGAAAATGTGACCGTTACCCGCCAGGCGCCAGCCAAAGATCAACACCAGATCGCCGGTACCGCCGCGGGCGCGGTGATCGGTGGGGTCTTGGGCAACCAAGTCGGCGGTGGCAACGGCAAAAAAGTGGCTACTGTAGGCGGCGCCATCGTCGGCGGCATCATCGGCAAGAATGTCCAGGCGAACCATCAGGCCAAGCAAACCTACCAGACGACGGAGCGTCAATGCCGAACGGAGCGTGCGCAAGACCAGATTACCGGTTACGACGTGACCTACGAAATCGATGGCGAGTCCGGAGTGGTTTTCATGGACCACAAGCCGGGCAAACAGCTTCCCCTGGTCAATGGGGAGCTGATTACGGATAAGGCGGAAGTAGCACGTTTGAGCCGACATAAGGTCCCCGCGAGCTACGAGGTTTTTTACCAGTTTGGCGACCTTGAGGGCAGTGTGATCATGCCGAAGGCTCCCAAACTCGGCAGCACGCTGGTGGTAGAGGATGGCGAGGTGGTGACCGACCCAGAGACCCTTGAGCAAATTCAGGCGCGACAGAACAAAGTCGTAGCTTACCAAGTGACTTACCGGCTGGACGACGAGCTCAACGAAGCGCGCATGACAGAAAAACCCCGGGGCTCAACGGTGACGGTCAAAAATGGTGAGGTCATAGCCTCCGGTCCCACCAGTAAATCTCTTTAGTTCGACGCTGAAGCTTTCGGCTACAAAGCGGCTCTTACCAAGCGGCT
>DJFO01000166.1:760-4426 GCA_002432555.1 Marinagarivorans sp. UBA5870 | reverse complement strand
TTAGAAAGAGTCTCTGACAAAGCGTCTCTTACAAGCGCCTTTTTTAAAAGGCGTCTCTTAGAAGGCGGGGACCGCTTCCCGCCTTTCTTCTTGCAGGGCTGGGCCAGCGAATCGCGACCAGCATTGCAATACTTGGCGCCGCAATTTCTGACGCTCTCCGCTGGAGAGTTCGTCGATGTTCATTACCGGGGCGGCTCTGTGATTTAATGGGTTGATTTGCCAAAGTACGCCGTCGGTGTCCAGCGCCCATAAACTCTCGGANNTGTGCTGATAATACAAATAGCCTCGTACTTGGGAGTCATAGGCGCACCACTTGCAATATCGTTGACCGCCTGTCAGCAACCCTTTCCGAATTCGAACGAAAGCGGAGTTTTCTCTGCATCAGTTCGTCAAAAGAGTTAAACGACTTAAATTAATATGCATATGCGGATTCGGCGACTCTACCGGTGGTTTAACATGTCTGTCAAGCGTGTTTCTGGCGCCAATTCACCCGTTTAAAGTGGATTATACCTCTGGTAGGACTCCCAGCATGGCTAAACCCCTCGTCGATGAGCTGGACCGATATATAGGTCAGCGCCTGAAAAAGCTGCGTCAGAAAGAAGGCGTTAGCGCGCAGGCTTTGGCGGAGGCCATAGACTCGACTCAGCAACAAATTTCCCGCTACGAAAACGCGCACAACAAGTTGAGCGCATCGCAACTCTTCCGCATCGCCTCCGCTNNTTTCAGGACTTCCAACCGACAGTACCTATTCGTAATCTCGCCGAGCAACCCGCAGTTTATCAACGGGCGCAGATCAACGAGGGACTGACGACGGTGGGGGATTTGTGGCCGCGTTTGAACGCCGAGCAGCGCTCGGCGGTGCTCCGGGTCATAGACGCGTTTTTAGTCTGAGCGGACTTTAAAGACCGGACCCTCCGCCTGTCCGAGGGTCTCCGTCGGCCTAATTTTGATCACAATAAACGCGCCCGCATTAGCGCTGCGCAGTTTCGGCAGATCCCCGCACACTTCCGATACCCTTGCACCGCTGCGACGAATCACTGCGTAGCGGAATGTCCGCTGGTGGATCAGGTGGGCAAACAGGTTTCCGGTTTGTGGAATTCATAACCCAGGGCCTGTGCCACGGCCGGATGCGTTACAAATCCTCGGCAGATGTTCACCCCCGCCATAAGCCCAGGCAGCGCCCTGCAGGCGTTAAGACCTTGCTGGGCCAGAAGGAGGACATAAGGCAGGGTAGCGTTAGTGAGAGCGAGCGTGGCGGTGCGAGCAACTGCGCCTGGCATATTGGCCACGCAGTAATGCACTACGTCGTGCACTATGTAAGTCGGCTGCAGATGAGTCGTTGGTCGGCTGGTAGCGAAACAACCACCTTGGTCTATGGCGACGTCGACTGCCACTGAACCCGGCTTCATCCTACGCACCATAGCTTCAGTNNGAATAAGAACCGCTCCTATGACGGCATCCGCCTCGAGCAGCTGCTGTTCGAGGGTGTCACTGGTGGAGTACAGGGTGGTAATGCGGCTGCCATAAAGGTCGTCGATGGCCTTTAGGCGCGGCAAGGATTTGTCCAGCACCGTGACCTGGGCACCCAAGCCGACCGCCATGCGTGCTGCATTGAGGCCCACCACACCCCCGCCGAGGACGGTCACTCGCGCCGGAGCCACGCCGGGCACGCCCCCGAGCAGCACACCCGAGCCCCCAGCTGATTTTTCTAGACAGCGAGCGGCCGCCTGAATCGAGAGGCGTCCCGCCACTTCGCTCATCGGCGCCAGAAGCGGAAGTGCACCGTGTGCATCGGTAACCGTTTCGTATGCAATGCAGGTCGCGCCGCTGGCGAGCAGTCCTTTGGCCTGCAGAGGGTCGGGTGCGAGATGAAGGTACGTGAACAGCGTATGGTGAGGGCGGAGGTGGGCAATCTCGGTTGGCTGGGGCTCTTTGACCTTGACGATCAGCTGCGCTTCGTGAAACACCTGGGCAGCTGTGGCGGCCAGAGCTGCGCCGGCCTGCTGGTAGAGGTCATCTGTAAAACCTATTGCGGCACCGGCCTGTGTTTGGACCACTACCCGATGCCCGGCCTGAACCAGTTCGCGCACACCGGCCGGTGTTAGACCGACCCGGTATTCCTGGGCTTTGATTTCCGCGGGTACACCTATTTGCATATGGACTACTCCCGTCTTTTGTAAGGCCGCTCGGGCAGGCGACAAAAGTCTCTACCCGGGGGCAATCTCACACAGCTCCAGCCAGCGCAACAAGCCGGCGCTGCGATATTTATGCTTGTGCAATACAGCATAGAGCATGCGATGGAAATCCCGCTGGGGTACCGGCAGGGGAATCAGCGAGCCCCGCGCAAAAGCATCTTTTAAAACGATCTGCGAGAGGCACGAAATTCCTAAGTCGTTTTCCACAGCACGTTTGATACCTTCGGTGTGCTCTAATTCCAGGAGGATATTCAGCCGCGGCAGCAGGCCGTATAGGGCGCGTTCGAACGCCTGGCGGGTACCGGAGCCCGACTCGCGCAGGATCCAGCGCGCCTCTATCAGATCCTCGTCCGTCAAGAATGTTTTGTGGGCAAGGGGATGGCGCGGGGAGCAAAAGCAGATGAGTTCGTCCTCCCGCCAGGGGATTATGTCGAGGTCCGGGTGGTGGTACTCGCCTTCGATCATGCCTATGTCTATATCGAAATTGAGCAGCTTTTCCGCCACGGCTTGGGTGTTCGCCACCATCAGACTGACCCCGGCACCTTGGGCCTGCATATAACGACTGATAAGCGGAACGGCGAGGTAGTTGCCGATCGTCAGGGTCGCGCCGACTTTGATTTTTCCCACATCCTTGTGGCGCTTGAGGTCGTACTCCAGCTCCTGTGCCATGGCGATCAAAGCTTCCGCCTTAGGCCGCAAGATGCGCCCCAGCTCATTGGTTTGCAGGCGCTTCCCTACCCGGTCAAACAGTTGCACGTCGTACTGGGTTTCCAGATCTTTAAGCGCGCCGCTACACGCCGACTGCGACATGGCGAGGTGTTCGGCCGCCTTGGTGACGTTTTCAAAATGGGCGACCGCTAGAAAGACCTGAAGTTGACGCAGGGTATAGTGCATAGAAGGGTCCGAGCTCTAAGGTGGCATCCATTGGTGAATCCGATTTTTAATATTCGGATAAGTCAATTTACCTCTATAGTACCGACCCGCTAATCTGCGCTCAATCGATAATCAATCTTGGACTTGGATTTGGAGCATGAGTAACCTGATGACCGAGACCGTTCTGGACGTGCACCACTGGAACGAGACCCTCTTCACCTTTCGCACGACGCGCAATCCGGCATTCCGTTTCCGCAACGGGCATTTCACCATGATGGGCATCCAGCAAGCCAATGGACGACCCCTCTTGCGCGCATATTCGCTGACCAGCGCCAACTATGAAGATCAACTCGAGTTTTTCAGCATTAAGGTTCCTGACGGCCCGCTGACCTCGCAATTGCAGAATATCAAAGTGGGTGACCAGATTCTCATCAGCAGCAAATCTACGGGTACCCTGGTCACCGATCACCTCATCCCCGGCAAGCATCTTTACCTACTCAGCACAGGTACGGGCTTGGCACCCTTTCTCAGTATCATCAAGGATCCGGAGATCTACGAACAATACGAGAAAATTATCCTGACCCACGGCGTGCGCCAC
>DJFO01000166.1:0-659 GCA_002432555.1 Marinagarivorans sp. UBA5870 | reverse complement strand
GAAAACGACCGTTTTATGTTGTGCGGCAGCCCCTCGATGCTGAAAGAGACATGCCGAATTCTCGATGAGCGCGGCTTTCGCGAGGTACGTCATGGCGACGCCGGACACTACGTCATCGAAAGAGCGTTTGTCGAACAATAAAAATTTCTACAAGAATTTTTTTTCGCGAAAAAGCACCTTCGGGTGCNNAAACAAAAAGCACCTTCGGGTGCTTTTTTATTTCCCGTCATTTTTTTTTGCCCTTCGCCTGGTTGGTAATTATTTACTTATTTCCCTGATTGCGATAGGGTTACACCATTTCCGCTGCGTCGCGATTGTAAACCAGTTATGGTTGGCTTTGCCGGAGAGCCCCGCGATTTTAGAAGAAGACCCCAAACTCCTCATCCTCAGATTGCGATTGCTTTGATCGTTCAGCAGACGAAGTCATCAACAGTTGGAACGGACGGACAATTATGCATGGCAACGAACTCTTTATTTTATTTCTGGGTACGCTGGTGCTGCTTTTTGTTGCTTTTTACCGGTCGCATCTCAACCGCGTCCCGGCGGCACCCTGGCTCATCGCGGCGTTCGGCACGGTGTGGATCGGCTGGGTCGCAACGGTTCTCGAGCACCTGGTTTTGCCCACTTTTTTTAATATCCTCGAACACTTGGGCTACGCA
>DJFO01000427.1 GCA_002432555.1 Marinagarivorans sp. UBA5870 | reverse complement strand
ATCATCAACGGTGGATGCCGACGCGGACCTGGGTTTGTCATCGAGCAGCGACAACTCGCCGAAATATTCCCCGGGGCCCATATAGTTGAGCACCAGCTGTCGGCCCTCGTTGTCGTCCGTGTGAATGCAAATTAACCCGGATTTAATGATAAACAGCTGCGCGTTATCATCCCCCTCCATGAAAAGAATGGTGTTTTTGGGATACTTGCGTAAGCTCGACGTTTTTTCCAGCTTGCGTAAGCAATCCGGCGGAATCTTGGAAAATAAACGAATGTTCTCCAGCATGACCGATTTCTCCCGAGGGTAATGGTTATTTTTGTATGTTCAAGCGGCCTGGCATATGCGATATTTTGCGACAATCCTGCTCAAAATAAAAGCTAAACCTTCCCGCTGTTGGCTCGGTTGCGCTCTGGTGTCGGCGCTCTTGCTATGGTTCAGCTACACCCCCTATGCCTTTACCCTAGAACAACATACGGGCTTGCGTTGGCTTTTTCACTGGCGTGGTCCGGTGCAACCGCCGGCCGATCTGTTGATCGTCGCCCTCAATTCGGCCGCTGCCGAGCGGCTGGCATTGCCGCGCCAACCCAGCGCGTGGCCGCGCTCCTTGTATGCCCAACTCATCGAGCGGCTCACCCGCGGCGGGGCTCGCGTCGTCGTTTTGGATATAGCATTCAAAGAGCCCCGCGACGAAGCACAGGACCAGGCGCTCGAGGCCGCGCTTGCCGCTTCGGGTAAAGTGATTCTCTTCAAATATCTCAGGCGGCACCAGGTCGATGCCGGTGCTGGCCTTCTGGACATAGAGGAAGAAGTTTTACCCCTGCCGCGGTTTGCGCAACACGCCCTCGCCACTGGCAGCTTTATCTTGCCCAAATACCCCGCCGAGGTGAGCCATGCGTACCTTTTCCACGAGCTTCCGACCGGGGTCGAGCCGACTCAGCCGCTTCTGACCTACCTCGCTTTGCAATCATTCTCTCTCCAGGAAAACCTATGGCGCAAACTGCACGGGGGACTTGCGCCGCCCCTTGACTTAGTTCGGCGCGCTCAAGAGCTTTACACCGCCAGCGCGCAGGACATTCCGCGGGATGCCGTGNNGATGAGCGCCGTCTGCTCGAGATCTTCCGCCTACCGAACCCCCTGCCGATTAACTTCTATGGCGGACCGGGGACATTATCGACCCTCTCGGTGGACCGTTCCCTGACCATGGAGCCCGCTGCGCTGCAAGAAGCTGTGCGAAATAAAGTTGTTTATGTGGGGTACGCGGATCAACGCCAGACCGAGCAGCAGGACGCCTATCGAACGGTGTTCAGCGACGGACGCGGGGTCGATATCAGCGGTGTGGAAATTTCAGCCACCGTTTTCGCCAACCTTTGGGAGCAAAATTATTTAACGCCGGCGCCGAGCTGGCTGATCTTCATCATTAGCCTGAGCATTGCCGCTGCAACACTGCTCAGCTATCGGCTGCGCCCGCTCTGGACATTCCTCGTTCAGATCTCCATGTGCACGATTTATGGAGTAAGCGCTTCGCAACGATTCGCGACCGATCACCTATGGCTTCCCTTAGCGCTGCCGGGGCTGGTTTTGCTGGCGACAAATGCCGCGGTGCTGTGGCGGCACTATCAGCTGCAAAAACGGCGCGAGCAGGAAATTCGCTATACCCTTAGCCAGTACCTGCCCGGGAATGCGGCACAGGAACTCAGCCGCAACTTCAATCGTCTGGAGCAACAGCGACAAGTGGTGCAGGGCGTATGCCTGCTGACGGACATCCGCGGCTACACACGGCTTGCAGAGACGCTCTCACCAGAAGAGCTGCACAGCATGATGAACCGTTATTACGCGGTTTTGATCCGCACAGTGAAAGAGCACGGCGGATTTATTGGCAATCTAGTCGGCGACGGTATGCTGGCGTTGTGGACCGGCTCCACTATAAACCGGGACATGTGTGAGGCCGCGCTCCGCACAGCGGAGGTTATCCAAGAGAGACTGGCAGAGCAGCCGGACCTACACCAGCACCTGCCAACTTGTATTGGGTTACACGGCGGACAATTCTCTCTGGGTAATCTCGGAAGCACGGGGCACTATGAGTATTCCCCTGTTGGAGATATGATTAACACAGCCGCACGCATTGAACATTTGAATCGCGATTTGGGCACGCAACTGCTCTGTTCCGGCCCAGTGGCGGAAGAACTGAAACAAGCTTTCTCGGTTAGGCCCGAAACGGGGGAAAAACTGCGCTTCTTGGGTAATTTTCAACTGCGCAATAAAACCGCTCCTGTTTCACTCTATACCTATGCAGTTCTGCCGACTGAATTGGCAAAGGGTTTTGAGCAGGCCCTGGAAAATTATCAAAATAATCATTTTGGATTGGCCCTCGCCCAATTCACCCGAATCGCGGAAGAGTACGCTGACGGACCAAGCATCTACTATGCCGCCGCTTGCCGTCAGAAAATCATTCAGGCAGAACAGTAACCTCGGAGCAGGAGCGTTCCATGGACAAATTTGTTATTCCTAGTCCCCGCGACTTATTCACTTTTATTCTAATCGTATGTTGCGCGGGAGAGCTGCGCGCGCAGGATCGCTGCACGGATCCGGCAGCGATCCTGGAGAGTACGGACGGACGGGTGGAATGGCATTCCGCTGCAAACACTCAATGGCAACCAGCGCTAACCGGGGCCGAGTTTTGCTATGGCGACCAGGTGCGAGTGTTGGAGCAGCGCGCGGCATTGCGCCTCGCCAACGATACGCTCGTGCGACTGCAGGAAAACTCCCTCATCACGCTGTTGCCGCAGGACAAGGGTTTCTGGTTTGAATTGCTGGAAGGCGCAGGCCATTTCCTTTCCCGCACCCCGAAACAATTCACGATCAAAGCACCTTACGTGAATGCAGCGATCGACGGGACGGAGTTGATTGTCACCGCCGGCCCCACGGACAACCGGGTGGCGGTTCTGGAGGGCGAGGTCCGAGTCGGTAACAATCTCGGTGAGGTAAGGCTGCGAGACGGTATGCAAACGGTGGCCTCGGCCACTACGGCGCCCCATCCCGCGCAAACGATTCGGCTGCGCGATGCCGCGGAGTGGACGCTTTATTATCCCCCGCTGATTGTTCAGGTTGAGGTGCCCACCGAAATACAGCAGATGATTGATCAAGAGCACTACGGTGAAGCACTCGAAGCCCTTTCGGCTATGGACACCCCTCAATCCGCCGCCCTTGCGGCGTCACTCGCATTTAATATTGGAAAGCCTGAACAGGGCAGCGAGCTTCTTAAGCGAGCCCTGAGCCTTGAGCCACAACAGCCCGACGCGCTGGCGCTCCAGGCACTGCGCAGCTTGACCAACGGCGATAGTGACGGCGCACTCCGGCAGACCGAAGATTTGATAAAGACCCATCCCCAGAATGTCAGCGTATTGCTCGCCCACGCTTATGCNNCTGCGTATCAATCAACGGGCTCAGCAGCTCACCGGTAATAATCTTTTTATTCTTGCGCGCAGTGCCGAACTGCAGTTGAGTAGCGGCAATACCCGGGCGGCACAAAAACAGATCAACCGCGCGCTTAAACAAGCTCCTCAACACAGCCGCCTCAATACCCTCGCCGGCTTTATCGCATTGAACCGATTCGCGAACAAAAAAGCACAGGGCCACTTTCAAACCGCCATCCAAGCCAATGGCACCGAACCCCTGGCGCGGTTGGGACTTGCCCTCGCGTTAATTCAGAAGGGCAAAATTGATGATGGCCAAGATCAAATGGAAATGGCCGTACTGCTCGATCCGAGCAGCAGTTTACTGCGCAGTTATTTGGGCAAAACCTACGCGACGCAAAACCGGGATGATTGGGCGGATACGCAGTACCAACTGGCGAAAAATTTGGATCCGAATGATCCTACG
>DJFO01000073.1 GCA_002432555.1 Marinagarivorans sp. UBA5870 | reverse complement strand
GTAGTGCAACTCGCCACTGCGCATGCGGCGCTTCTGTTGCAGGGTCACGATCCTTTCGATGATATAGGGCGCGGCGGAATTGTCGTTCCCTGTTTCGTCCCAGCGAGCCTCATCCGCCCCGGCGCCCGTTGCGCCGCGGCCGGCGGGCTCCCGCGGCAGTTCCGGCCAGTGGGTGGAGGGCTGGCCGCGGTTCGGGGCAAAATGCGTCAGCCATAAATTGGTTTCCAAGTGCACATAACGGCTGGTTCCTAAAGTGATGTAGCCCTGCAGCTCATAAAATGAGCCGTAGGAATTTCCGCCGTGCAAAATCAAAGCGGGAGCCTGTTCGATATTCCCTAGTGGCTGCAGCCAGGCTTGGTGGAACAGTACCCGCAGCTCCCGGCTGCGGTCTAAAGCCTCTCGGGCTTTTTGCAGGGTGCGCTGCGCGGGTGCGCGGAAGGTGAAATATTGCCCGGCCGGCGCGCCGGCTGCGGCTGGACGCTCGCCGCGCTCTGCCGCCAAGGTTTGCATAAAACCATCGTCCGCCGTTGCGGTTTGATTGCTCGGATCGAACAGGCGCTGCCAGCGCTGGGGGTAACGCAGTTCCAGATTCTGCGGCCACTGCTCATCTGCCGCCGAGGTGCGTTCAAATACAATCATCTCCACCTGGTAGACCGTCGCGGCTAAGGCCGCGCTCGGGACTCCAGCCGCCAACAGCCAACCGACAAGGATCAAGAGGATTCGGGGCGAGTGGGTCATAGTCATCGCTCGTTATAGGGGTCGACGTCAGGCGATCGACAGTTATAAATGTGTCCGGGCGCTCAGGCGCGACCGGGTTTAATCATCGGCTGGCGGCCCTCGGCGNNCCAGGATACGCTCATTGGGGTCGGCCATGTCGGCAAAAAATTTGAGATGCGTCGCTCCTTCGAGCCGATATTTTTGCGGCTGGGTTTGCACCAGCTTAACGATGGTCAGCGGTTCCACCTGAGTTTTACTGCCGAATTCGACTCGGCCAAATTCCTTGTTGGCCTCCACCTTGTTGATTCCTAATCGTTCTGCCAACAGCTTCAGCTGCGTCACCCGCAGCAGATTTTTGGTCGCCTCCGGCAGCAGACCAAAGCGGTCGATCATTTCCACCTGGAGTTCATCAAGGTCTTCAACCGCTTTGACGCTGGCAATTCGCTTGTACAAAATCAAACGGGAATGTACGTCGGCCAAGTAAGTTTCGGGAATCAGCGCCGGGATGCGCAAGTTGATTTCCGCCCCGCTGTGGACCGGTTGATCCAGGTCGACAATTTCGCCGCGACGCATGGCTTTTACCGCGCGGTCGAGCATCTCCATATAGAGCGAAAAACCTATGGCCTGCATCTGGCCGCTCTGCTCTTCACCCAGCAGCTCCCCAGCGCCGCGGATTTCCAAATCGTGCGACGCAAGCATAAAACCCGCTCCGAGATCCTGGGCTTCCGCAATGGCGGTCAAACGCTTATGCGCGTCCGCCGTCATCACTTTGGCGTTGGCGGTCAACAGATACGCATAAGCCTGATGGTGGGAGCGGCCGACACGGCCGCGCAGTTGGTGAAGCTGGGCGAGACCGAATTTGTCGGCCCGCTCGATAATGATGGTATTTGCGCTGGGCACGTCGATGCCCGTTTCAATAATGGTGGTGCAGACCAACACGTTGAACCGCTTGTGGTAAAAATCGCTCATTACCGATTCAAGATCGCGCTCACGCATTTGGCCGTGGCCGATCTGCACCCGCGCTTCCGGAATCGCCTCCGCCAATTCGCGGGCGGTTTTGTCGATGGTTTTCACCTCGTTGTGGAGGTAATACACCTGACCACCGCGCAGAATTTCCCGCAGGATGGCTTCTTTCACCACCGCGCTGTCGAATTCGCGTACAAAAGTTTTGATCGATAGACGTTTCGCCGGCGGCGTGGCTATGATGGAGAGATCGCGTATGCCGTTCATCGCCATGTTCAGCGTGCGCGGAATTGGCGTGGCGGTGAGGGTCAGTATGTCCACTTCCGCCCGCAGCGACTTTAAAGCTTCCTTCTGACGCACGCCGAACCGATGCTCTTCGTCGATAATCAGCAGACCGAGATTCGGGTATTTAATATTGCCCTGCAGCAGCTTGTGAGTGCCGATCAAAATGTCGATCTGGCCCGCGGTCACCCGTGCTTCTACCTGCTCCACCTCCTTGGCGGTCTTGAAGCGGGAAATTACCTCGATATTCACCGGCCAATCGGCAAACCGGTCCTTGAAATTCTCGTAGTGCTGCTGGGCGAGCAGGGTAGTTGGCACCAGCACCACCACCTGTTTGGCGTTCTGCACGGCGATAAAAGCCGCGCGCAGGGCGACTTCGGTTTTGCCGAAGCCGACGTCGCCGCANNTCGCCGCACACCAGCCGGTCCATGGGCTGCGCGCGCAGCATATCCGCGCGCACCGCCTCTATGGCCGCCATTTGGTCGGGCGTTTCCTCGAAGGGGAAACTGTCGGCGAAATCGCGGTAAGCATCTTCGGGATCAGTGAAAGCTATGCCGCGGCGCGCCTCACGGCGGGCGTAAATTTCCAATAGCTCCGCCGCCACATCGCGGATTTGTTCGGCCGCTTTGCGTTTGGCTTTCTGCCATTGATCGCTGCCCAGGCGGTGTAGCGGCGCATGATCCTCGTCGCCGCCGGTGTAGCGGCTGATCAAGTGGAGGTAGGCCACGGGCACGTACAGTTTCGCCTCGTCGGCGTATTCAATCAGGAGAAATTCCTGATCCTGGCCATCGACCTGCAAAGACTGGAGACCGCGATAGCGGCCGACGCCGTTGTCCGCGTGCACCACGGGGGCACCGAGCTTCAGCTCGGTGAGGTTCTTGATGATATTTTCCTGATCTTCGTAAGATGATTTCCGCCGGCGTTGCTGATGCACCCGCTGCCCGTACAGCTGGGTCTCCGCTACTATCGCCAGGCGCTGCAGCGGATCTATGAGGCCGGCCTCCCAAGGCGCAACCACCAATCCACATTTTTGGTCCCCCGCGACGAATTCGGTGAAATTGGCGTAAATCTGCGGTCGGACCTCAATTTTCTGCAACTGCTCGAGCAGCGCCTCCCGCCGGCCGGATGACTCGGCACTGAAAAGAATGCGGAAGTTTCGCTCGCGCACAAAACTCTCCAGCGCCAGCCAAGGATTGGCCGCTTTGGCATTCACCTGCAGAGCGGGCGGCGGTTCGCTGGCAAAATTGAAATTGCCGGGTTTGGCTTCCAGCGGCGCCGTGGTCAGGGCGACCCGGCCCAAGGTTTTCAATTGCCCAAATATCTGGTTCGCCGCCCAAAACAATTGCTGCGGCGGCAATATGGGGCGCAGGCGGTCGCCCTGGCGGCTGGCGTAGCGGGTGTGCGCCGAGCGCCAAAAAGTTTCAATGGCCTCTTCCAGGTCGCCGAGAATAAACGCTGTGGTGTTTGTCGGCAGATAGTCAAACAGGCTTGCACTATTGTCGAAAAAGAGCGGCAAATAATATTCGATGCCCGCGGGCGACAGCCCCGAGGCTACGTCCTGGTAGACCGGACACGCTTTCGGGTCCCCGTTGAACAGGGTGTGCCACTGGTTTTTGAAGTGGGCGATGGAATTTTTATCGAGCGGACACTCTTTCGCCGGCAGCAGCTCGACATTCGGCACCTGGCGGATGGTGCGCTGGGTTTCCGGGTCGAATTCCCGCAGGGATTCCACCTCGTCGTCGAACAATTCGACGCGATACGCCTGCTCACTGCCCATCGGAAATATATCCAGCAGTGCGCCACGCACGGCGTATTCGCCGTGTTGAAACACCGTGTCTACCGCCTGGTAACCCGCTGCCGTCAGCTGCGCCCGCAATTTTCCGAGGTCGAGCACGTCGCCGGTTTTCAGAACCAGGCTGTTGGCGACAATGTATTCCTGGGGAGCGATTTTATGGGTGAGGGTAGGGGCCGCGACTATAAGCACGCTCTTGCCGCCCCGCGCTAATTGATACAGCGCCCGCATACGCTCGGAAACAATATCTTGGTGAGGCGAAAAAGTATCGTAGGGCAGCGTTTCCCAATCGGGAAAACGCAACACCGCCGGCGCGCCGGGTGTCCCGGCTAAAAACAGATTGATATCGCGCTCCATTTGATCCGCGACACCCGAGGAGGGCACTATCACCAGGCTGAGGCCGGGCAGCGCCGCTGCCGCCCGCGCCAGGACAAGCCCCGGTGCGCTGCCGTGCAGATTGCCCCATTGAATTTTGTCCCCCGCTTTTTGCGGCAATGGCGGCGCGAGCAGGGGTGATGCGTTTTCGTGCGATGGTGTTTTGGTCATGCGGCGAGAGATCAGGCCAGTTACCAGGGGCCGCTATTCTAGCGAGCGGGGTCGATAATAGCGACCCGTCAAGCGTGCTGCCCGAGAGCCGATGGCGATGCCGCGGTCACAGTTTGGCCAGGGCGCGGTACCGTCGCGTCTTGTCAAATGGGCGCTCACTGACTTCAATTAATTGAGGTCTTTGCCCGCGGGGCCCCAAATGTGCTTTTATTACGCGGATGCGAAGCGGACGCATCGCGATGTTGCGCGGTGGGTCAAGGCGGGTCGAGGCGGGAAGGCGCCGTCCGGGTTGGTTTGATATTCAAAGATTCGGTTCCACTTAAGGTTGTTGTTTATGGCGGATTACACCTACGATTTTCTGGTGATTGGAGCGGGGCCGGCGGGCGAGGCGGCGGCCATGTCCGCCACCAAAAGCGGTCTCAAGGTGGGGGTAGTGGATGATACCGGCAGCCTCGGTGGCAACTGCACCCACAAGGGCACCATTCCATCCAAGGCGCTCCGCCACGCGGTCAAGCAGGTGATCAACTTCCGGCAGCAGCCGGAAGTACTGCAGATGGCCGCGCTACCGCCTATTTCCTATCCGGCCATTCTCGCGTCGGCTAAAAAGATCATTCCGCGCAAAGTGGCGATGCACAAATCCTATTTCATGCGCAACCGGGTTTACGTTCACTCCGGCAGCGCCCATTTTGTCAGCCCGACCCAAGTGGATGTGCAATTGCCGCACGGGGTGGTGGACAAAATCACTGCCAAGAATATTCTGATTGCCACCGGCTCCAGCCCCTATCGGCCGAAAGATGTTGATTTTTCGCATCCGCGAATTTACGACAGCGACACTATTTTGGAAATGCACCACACCCCCCGCACCCTGATCATTTACGGCGCTGGGGTAATCGGCTGCGAATACGCGTCAATTTTTTCCGGCCTGGGGGTCAAAGTCGATTTGATCAATACTCGAGAGCACCTCTTGGAATTCCTCGACGGCGAGATCTCCGACGCCCTCAGCTACCACCTGCGGGAAAAAGGGGTCCTGGTCCGTCAGCGCGAGGAGTTCGAAGCGCTGCAAGCCACCGATCACGGCGTGGTACTGAAGCTGCTCTCCGGCAAACGCATCAAAGCGGACGCGCTGCTCTGGTGCAATGGTCGCTCCGGCAACACAGATCGGCTGCAGCTCCAGAATGCCGGCTTGACCGCGAACCACCGTGGGCATGTCGAAGTCGATGAGGAATATCGGACGCAGCAGGCGAACATTTTCGCCGCTGGGGACGTGATCGGCTGGCCGAGCCTCGCGAGCGCGTCCTATGACCAGGGCCGGGCGGTGGTTGCGGCCATAGTCGGTGAACCGGTGCGCCGCGTCACGGATGCCCCCACCGGAATCTACACCCTGCCGGAAATCAGCTCGGTGGGCAAGACGGAAGCGGAGTTGACCGCGGCCAAAATTCCCTATGAAGTCGGCCGCGCGTTTTTCAAAGACATCGCCCGTGCGCAAATCAGCGGCGACGAAGTCGGCATGTTAAAAATCCTTTTCCACCTCGACTCTTTGGAAATTCTCGGCATCCATTGTTTTGGTGCCGAGGCGGCGGAGATTATTCACATTGGCCAGGCGATCATGAATCAGCAGGGCGCCGCCAACAATATCCAATATTTCACCAATACCACCTTCAACTACCCCACCATGGCGGAGGCTTACCGGGTGGCGGCGCTGAACGGCCTGAACCGTCTTAATCGGCAGTAGGCTCAGGCGGCGTTTCAGGGGCGGCCGGGCCTTGCAGCGCGTCCTGTTTCGGGGGCGCTTTCACCACGCTGTGGATCACCTTATCCCCTTCGAAATAGACGGTGAAGTCTCCGTAATTCCAGGTGTAAATAGGCGGCGTGCCCACCGGCCCGGACTGTTGCGCGGGCGCGCCGAACTGTGCTTCCACCTGCGTTTTGCTCGTGCCTTTTGCCGGCGTCGTTACATCCCAGGCTTTGCCCTGCTGGCCGAGCGGTATTGTCACGGTCTCGGCAATCGAGGGACTGTGCAGGCCGAGGCCGCCCACACAAAAGGCGAGCGCCCCCACCCACCCGAGGCGGTGGTGGTCAGAGCGGGCGACAGATTTCCGCTGGTCTTTCATGGATCGTTCTCCAGTGTTGTGCCCTTTTTCCGGTGATTGACCTGGGCTTTGAGGATCTGCCGTGCAAGTTCCTGCCGCTCCTGATCGCGCAGGCGGTGAAACTGAGCGGCGATGCGGTAGCCGTCGGCCTCGCTTTCACAGCGACTGACGACGCCGAAGACTATCACGGGCGTGTAACTCGGTAAAAAAATCATTCGCAAAATCAGAAAATTCCCTTTGTAGACCGCCCGGTTACTAAGAAAGGCCACGCCTCCTTCGCTGATATTCAGGCGCGTCGCCTGTCCGCCGGCGTTGGCGGCGAACAGGCTGTGGCGCGCGATCAGGTCGATCTTGTTGTTGAGTTTCTGCAGGTAATCGGCCAGCACCCGCTGTTTGTCGCCAATGATTTTCAGAAGCTGTTGGGCCTCTCGATCGATGCGCCGCAGTTCCGCCACCAGATGCATGGCAACGCCGTCGTCCATCGCCCGCTCCGGATCTGCGTGATCCGCCGTATGGGTATCGACCAGGCGGAAATCGAAGATCAGGTCGTGATTGATTCGAAAACTGTTGCGCCGCTCGTCGGGTGAAGAGGGTTTCATAGGGCCGCCAGTGGGGAAAACAAAGTTTCCCAGGAGTCGTTTTTCCAAATAATAGCTTATTTGAAACGCCAGCCGCCGTTTTGCGGCGATTGGGTTCCGACTATAATTCGCGGCCATTCAACAGCAGGCGTCGCAGATGATTCAGTTACAAGCCCTCGGATTACAGCTGGGGACCAAGATACTCCTGGAAAAAGCCGATTGGACGGTTTACCCGGGGCAGAAGTGGGGCATCATAGGTGCTAACGGCAGCGGTAAATCCAGCCTGTTCAAGCTGCTCTTGGGGGAACTGCAGGCGGACAGTGGTTCCTTCGGCGTGCCCAAGGACTGGGTGCTTGCCCACATGGCCCAGGAGGTGGGCGATCAGGAACGCTCGGCGGTCGACTACGTGATCGACGGCGATGCCGAGCTGCGGGCGCTCGAAGCACGGATTGCGACTGAGCACGACGGGGAGGCGCTCGCCGGGCTGTACAGCCAATTGGAGGCCGCGGACGGTTATACCGCCGACGCACGCGCCCGCAAACTCTTGTACGGCCTCGGCTTTGCCGGCGTTGACGCCGGCCGTTCCGTCACGGAATTTTCCGGCGGTTGGCGCATTCGCCTCAATTTGGCGAAAGCGCTGATGTGCCGCTCCGATCTCCTGTTGCTCGACGAGCCGACCAACCACCTGGACCTGGACGCGACCCTTTGGCTGGAGCAATGGCTGAAACAATATCCGGGGACCTTGCTGATCGTGTCCCACGACCGCGATTTCCTCGACAACGTCGTCAACAATATCGTCAACTTCGAAAATACTCGGCTGATTACCTACAGCGGTAACTATTCTTCCTACGAAAAACAAAAGGCCGAGCGGTTGGCGAACCAGGCGGCGGCGTTTACCAAGCAGCAGGAGCGGGTCGCCGAGATCGAGGATTTCGTGCGGCGGTTTCGTGCCAAAGCCACCAAGGCGAAACAAGCTCAGAGTCGCCTGAAGGAGCTGGAGCGCATGGAAAAAATTGCCCCCGCCCACGTGGATTCCCCTTTCACGTTCCGTTTTCCCGAACCGGAGCGCATCCCGCAGCAGCAGCTCAATTTTGCGCACGCGAACATGGGTTATCCCGGTCGGCCGGTCCTTACCGAGGTCAACGTCAATATCTTCGGCCAGAGTCGGATCGGCTTGTTGGGCCACAACGGCGCCGGCAAGTCGACATTCATCAAGGCGCTGACGGCGAGCCTGCCGCTCCTCGCTGGCGAGCGGGTGGAGGCTGCCCACCTGAAAATAGGTTATTTCGCCCAGCACCAGTTGGAGGCCCTCGACTTGGATGCGTCCTGCGCACTCCATCTTCAGCGCCTGCGGCCGACCGCTTCAGAGCAGGAGATCCGCAACTTCCTCGGCAGTTTTGATTTTCGCGGCGACCGCGCCTTTGAAACCATTCGCCACTTTTCCGGTGGGGAAAAGGCGCGTCTGGCGCTGGCAATTCTCGCGTGGCAGCGGCCCAATCTTCTCGTGCTCGATGAGCCGACCAACCACCTGGATCTGGAAGTGCGCCATGCACTGACGGTGGCGCTGCAGGCTTTCTCCGGAGCGATCGTGGTGGTCTCTCACGATCGCCATCTGCTGCGCAATACGGTCGACGAGTTCTGGCTGATCGACGCCGGCCGAGTGGAGCCGTTCAACGGCGATCTCACCGATTACCAGCGCTGGTTGGGCGACTCCCGCAAATCGGCGGAGGCCGCGCCCAAAACCGCGCCGCCCGCCGCCAAAGCACCAATCGCAGAGCGGGTCGACAAAAAGGAGGCGCGCCAGAATGCGGCCGCGGTCCGGGAAAAACTCAAACCCTACACTCAGGCGATAACGCGGTTGGAGCAGCAGATCGAGCGGTTGCAAAAACACCTGGCCAAGCTGGAAGTGAGTCTGGCGGACCCGAAACTCTACGAGGGCACGAGCCCGGAGTTGCAGAAGTTGCTGCGGGAGCAGACCGCCGACCGCCAGGAATTGGCCAAGCTGGAGGAGGCTTGGCTGGAAAAAACCTCGGAGCTGGAACAAATCCAGCGATCCCTGTCTTAAGCTCGGAGGTGACCGATGATGCGATTTTTGTTGGCATTCCTGTTGTGTTGGGCGGCTCTGTCGGCGCAGGCAGACAAC
Source organism: Marinagarivorans sp. UBA5870 (assembly GCA_002432555.1). Next base: position 682 of record DJFO01000073.1, on the reverse strand, counting down.
CCAGTAGAACTGCGCGGCCATTGGCAGCAGGGCGGGATAGTATTCGGCCGGGTAACCCCGGGCAGCCGTGTGCAATTCGAAACGCGGGCGGTGCGGGTGACGGCGGCGGGAGACTTTGTGCTCGGGCTCGGCCCGGACGCGCCCGCGCAAATGGTGTTGGAAGTGACCGGCCCGGATGGTCGGGTGGCCCGTCACCCGGTAGCGGTCCAGCAGCGCGAGTATCAGGTGCAGCGCGTGAATGGAGTAGAACAGAAACACGTGACGCCGCCGCCTGAGCTGACTGAGCGGATTGCCCGTGAGGCGGAACTCGTCAACCGGGCGCGGCAGCTGGACGACACGCGCACAGACTTTTTGCAGGACTTTATCTGGCCGCTCGAGGGGCCCATCACCGGTGTTTACGGCAGTCGCCGCGTGTACAATGGCACCCCGAAATCGCCCCATTACGGCCTGGATATCGCCGGCCCCTTGGGAGCGAAAGTGGTGGCTCCGGCGGCTGGGGTGGTGACTCTTGCTGAAGCCGATTTGTTTTATTCCGGTGGCACCCTTATTCTGGATCACGGCCACGGACTCTCGTCGACGTTCATCCATCTCAGCAAAATTTTGGTCAAGCTTGGCGAGCGCATTGAGCAGGGACAGCCCATAGCCGAGGTCGGCGCCACCGGACGAGTGACCGGGCCGCACC
>DJFO01000130.1 GCA_002432555.1 Marinagarivorans sp. UBA5870 | reverse complement strand
CACCACCTCCCCAGCCCCATCCCCGTGTGCGAGAGCGGCGAGCTTCCGGCAGCGAAACTCCGAGGCAAAATTAACCTCCCTCTGAGTCTGCGCAGCGCAGGATGAAAATACTTTGTTGACTGGCGGATTGAACGCTCGCTAAAAAATGGTTTCACACCTTACGGCCCCAAATAATTTCACATGTTTGGGTTGGTTCTGCGTATATAAGGTGCTTCCTATGTTGGTCCATGCGTACGGCGCCCATGCGGGCGATAAGCCTCTCGAGCCTTTGACCATCACTCGCCGCGCGCTCGGTGTTGATGACGTTCAAATTGATATTGCCTATTGCGGTATTTGCCATTCGGATTTGCATCAGGTGCGAGCCGAGTGGCCGGGCACCCATTTTCCCTGTGTGCCTNNGCGAGTTGCGGCAGTCGGTGCGCAGGTAACGGGATTTCAGCAGGGCGATCTCGTTGGGGTTGGCTGTATTGTCGATAGCTGCAAACGTTGCGGCGAGTGCGAGCAGAATCTGGAGAATTATTGCGACGGCATGGTCGGCACCTACAATTCTTCGACACCGGATAAGCCGGGCTGGACCCTCGGTGGCTATTCGCAGAAAATCGTGGTGCACAAGCGTTATGTATTGCGGATTCGCCATCCGGAGAGCGAGCTTGCGGCCGTTGCCCCGTTGCTCTGCGCCGGTATCACTACCTACTCGCCATTGCGCCATTGGAACACCGGGCCGGGGAAAAAGGTCGGCGTTGTCGGAATTGGTGGGCTCGGTCATATGGGCATAAAATTGGCCCATGCCATGGGTGCGCAGGTTGTCGCATTTACCACCTCGGCAAACAAACGCGAGGCAGCCAGAGCATTGGGTGCCGACGCAGTGGTGATCTCTCGTTATGAGCAGGAGATGGCCGCTCATGCAAAAAGCTTCGACTTGATCGTCAATACCGTTGCGGCGCCCCACGATCTTGATGCATTTCTTACGCTCCTCAAGCGCGATGGCACGCTCGTGTTGGTCGGCGCGCCCGCATCACCGCATCCTTCCCCCAATGTGTTTAACCTTATTATGCGGCGCCGCGCGATTGCAGGCTCGATGATTGGCGGCATTGCCGAAACGCAGGAGATGCTGGATTTCTGCTCCGAGCACAAGATACTCGCGGATATTGAATTGATTCGTGCCGATGAAATTAATGAGGCATTCGAGCGAATGGTGAGAGGTGACGTGAAGTATCGGTTTGTTATAGATATTGGGACCCTTGCATCGAGTCTATGACTTGTTGCGGCAACTGAAGATCAGGAAACCCCTTGCCTATTGTTGGAAGATCAGGTCGAACCGAATTTGGGGCGAGCGCATCGCTCACCGGCAATGAACCGGATTCCTCTCTGATCCTGGACGCACGGACGGGGCCGGCCAGTGTCTTTTCGGACGGCGATCTGCAATTGGGCGACGGCCTGAACGGCTGAACTCGCCGTGAGAAAACGGATACATCGACACGCTTAACAACGGGTCCGATTTCTCACGGTTTAATCTTCCGGCTTGCATCTGCGCAGGCTAAAACAAGACCTTCACACTGGCACTCGCATTGCGTGGCGCACTATAAAAAGACTGGTCCCAGTACAAGCTGGCCAAGTATTTTTCATCGCTGATATTGTTGACGTTCAGTGCTAATTCCACGTGCTCGTTCACTGCATAATGAATATAGGCTGCGCCCGCGCCATAGGCGCCTTGTTTGATGTTGCCATTGGAAATATCGTCCTGCCAGCGCCAGCTCGCGCCTAGTTCCAGTGTGTCGCTCGGGGTATAGCGGGCACCGAGGTTGAAGGTTTTGCCCGGCACAAAAGTGCGTACTCGGTTGCCTTGGCCATCGTCCAGCTCCACCTTGGTGAAGCCCGCAAGCAGGTGCCAATGGTCGCCGATTTGGCCCGAGGCCTCCAGTTCAAAACCTTCGGATATCACCTGGATTCCCCTGGAGTAATCCACATTGAATTCGTCATTGTGGCCGGCAACTTCCGCGTAGTTTGTCTGGTCGGCTTTGAAAATGGCGAAGGTGGTGAGCAAGCGCTGGGTGAACCACTGGGACTTCACGCCCGCCTCATAACTTTTGCCCTGCGCTGCACCCAGGGGTTCCAGCTGCTCGTTGACATCCGCTTGCGGCTCAAAAATATCGCTGTAGTTTGCGTAAACTTTTGTATTGGCCGCCACCGCGTAATTGACGCCTATATAGGGACTGGTTTGCGTCTCGTCCTTTTTCATCGAACTGCCAAAGTTAAAACCTCGAGTACTGTTATCGATGCTGTTGGCTCCAAGGACAAAATCAAGGCGATCCATTGCGAGCAAGTGCGTAATGACATATAAACGCCGCAGATCGTCTTGCCAGTCGCCGGCGACCTCGGCCGGCCCGAAGTTGGGGCGAGCTATTTCATTGCCTCTCCAGCCGGGGAAAGCCGGCAGCGCGCCCCACGCGGGATCATCGCCGGGTGCTTTGTATTCAAGGTAGCCACTTTCCGCCTTGGAGCCGCTGTAGCCAACGAGCAGGCCGTGGCTGCGGCCGCCCAGCTCAAAATCACCCGACACGGCCAGATCCAATAGGTTGCGTCTCGACTCATTAAAATACTTGCCTGGCCAACCGAGAAGTCCAAGGCCGGTTTCTTTATTGGGCGCACCATAGACGTAAAATAATTCTGAAGGCTCGGCATAGTCGCTATGGGTAAATACAGTTTTCAATTCCCAATCGCCACCTAGCTTGTGGGTATATTCGACAAAACCGGTTTTGCTGTAGGTGTTGTAGAAGGCCCAGGACATGCTGGTGGTCGTTGAGGTGGAATAGTCGGTCTGCTCGCCGTTGTCATAGAGCAGCGGCAGCGCGCCCCAAAGTGGCGACTGGGCCTTATTGGTTTGATTGGTATAGCCGAAGGTGAGAGTACCCGTTTCGCCGAGCTGACCGTCTATGATTCCGTAGAAGATATCGCGGTTGGTGTTGTACAACTTCAGATGCGAATCGGAATCTTGGCTTGCGGCCACCACGCGGCCGGCCCAGGTGCCGGATGCGGTCAGCGGGGCGGACACATCGACTTCAGCCCGCCGTTTATTCCAGGCGCCCAAGGTCAGCTCGCCGCTGGCTTTAAATTCGTTGGCGGGGCGCTTCCGGATGTAATTAATAGTGCCCGAGGGATTGCCGGTGCCTGTCAGCAAGCCGTTTGCGCCGCGAATTACCTCGATTTTTTCGTAGATGGCGGTATCCAGCGATCCCACCACGTTCCAGTTGAAGGGCATCCCTATGCCATCCACTTGCATGCTCTTGATATCGAAACCGCGCGAGTTGTAGTAGGTGCGATCGGTTTCTGTTTCGTCCACGTTGACGCCGGTGATGAATTTCAGGGCCTGGTTAACGTCATCCAGGCCGAAGCCCTCCATAAACGCTTTGTCCATTATGGTTACGGACTGGGGAGTCTGGTACAGCGACATCGCGAGCCCGGTGGCGCCTTTGCTGACACGGTTATCGCGCACGCCGATGATATAGACCTCGTCAATATGGCCCGCGGCGCTGCTCTGAATGCTGTCGGCTGCACCCGCGTTTGCGGCCAGGAAGATCGTCAGAAGGAGAGTGGTTTTTTCGAAGGGTCGGTAAAGCATAGAGACTCCAGTACAACGAGGCGATAAACGAGGCGATAGAAGCTGCGCACTATAACCGCAAACAGAAACTTGTCAATAATACTTCTCATTTGCAATAAGAGGAGGGTCTGGTAAACTGTGCGTCAGTTTTTAGATGGAGCAGCCAATGCGCGCCTTTTTGACCCTGTTACATCGCTGGTTTGGGCTGTTGATCGCCGTGTTTTTGTTTATTGCGGGCCTGACGGGCGCGCTTATCGCCTGGGATCATGAGCTTGATGCGATGCTCAGCCCGGCGTTTTATCACGCCGAAGACCAGAATATGGGCCAGCTTCAACCCATGACCCCATTGGAGCTGGCCAATAAGCTGGAAGCCGAGCACCCGGAGCTCAAGGTCTCGTTTATGAACAGCCGGGTTGAGCCGGGTGAGGCCCACAACCTGTTCGTAGTGCCGAGTAACGGCATTGCAGGTTCTCTGGGTTACAACCAGGTGGCCATGAATCCCTATACCGGCGATATTCAGGGCAAGCGTCAGTGGGGCGAGCCGTCCCTGGCGGCCGACCACCTTATGCCCTTTATCTACAAGTTGCATTATTCTCTCCATCTACCCACCGTTGGCGGCGTCGAGGTGGGTTTGTTATTTATGGGAATTATGGCAATTGTCTGGTTGCTGGATTGTTTTATCGCGCTGAGCATTTCATTTCCCTCGCGGCGTCAATGGCGCAAGTCCTTCAGCTTTCGGTGGCGTTCCAACAGCCAGAAATTCACCTTTGATTTGCATAGGTCCGGTGGTGTTTGGGTGTGGGGGTTGTTGCTGATCATGGCGATAACGTCTATTTCGATGAACCTGGGCCACCAGGTGGTGCGCCCGTTAGTAAACGCAATATCGCCCTTGACGCCCACACCCTTTGAAACTCAGCCAGTGAGCCAAACGAAAGTGCCGGCGCTAACCCGTGAAGAAATCTCCAAGCTGGCCGAGGAAGAGGCGCGCAAGCGCGGCATCGAAAAACCTTTGGGTGGAATATTTTATAGTGCCGACCAAAATCTCTATCTCACCATGTTTTATGAACCTGGCTACGCGCACGGCGACTTTGGGCTGGGCAATCCCAACCTGTATTTTGACGGAGCCAACGGTTATGTTCTGGGGCAACAAATTCCTGGTGTGGGCAGTGCGGGGGACATTTTTATGCAGCTACAATTCCCGCTGCACTCGGGCCGGATCATCGGAATTGGCGGGCGTATTTTGGTGACCATCATCGGAATTGTGGTGGCTATGCTGTCATTGACGGGCGTCATTATTTGGGCGCGCAAACGCAGGGCGAGGATGAAACTGGTCGAGCCGGATGTGGCGGGGGCGGAGTTGGCGTTGTNNCGTTGTAGGGGGAGAAGACTGAGCCCTAGCAACGAAATCATGCGAGCGGCCCCGATACGGAACCGGGAGACACGCGCGAAAGTTATGATACGACCAGTGTCGCGGCCGATTATTATTTTGATCGTACGTTCAGCATCGGTGCCGGAGCAGTCAATGAAGATGATACCGGGTACGGGCTGCGCACTCAGAAGTTTTTCAGCGAAAACTTCGCCCTGCACGCTCAATATTTCACTTCTGACGAACAGAATATTTGGTCAATCCGCGCAGCACTGCGCTTCTAATTTCCGGCGGCTCCTTCTGCGGGCCGCCTTTCAGCGCGGTGGGCGGACATGGCCGCGCTCACTTTTACTTACCTGTCATTTTCTCCGCAGTCAAAGGCGCATAGCGGTTCGAAGCCCCATTCATTTTGTCCGTGCCTAAAGGAACAAATGTTTCCTTCGTTGTTCCTCCGTCGGCCTCACCCCATACAATCGAAAAACTTCTGTTTGGCAATGATGAGATGGTAACTTCGCCCTCGTTCAGCGGGGTTTTCTGAGGTGGCTCGGAGAGGTATTTGGGTTTCGTTTTGGTGTAAGTCACAATGTGCTGATTGGAAAAATAGTAATAGTACTGTACCCCGTCAAAAACAGACCACCAGCCCTGCAGCCATTCAGGAACGGGGTTGACGCCAACACCGGGTGCGCTGACCTCCCAGAAAAGTACACGTTCATTTTCAAAAACCTTTGGCCCGACATAGACGCCCGGTACTTGGCCATTTTGCAAAGTTGTATCTGTATCCCAAATCTCCGTGTGTTGGCCTGCGCCATTGTTGCGAAATAGCAAGATGCCCTGCTTACCCTTAATATAAGCTTTCATTTCGTCCGGATTGCGAAGTTTTTTGGTGGCGGCGACTCGCCTTATATTCTCACCTCGGCCATACCTGCCCGATAGATACACCTCTAGCTCGTCGACGGCTTGCAAATAATACTGTCCACCCAAAGAGGGATTGGCGCGGCGAAAGCTGTGCGGCGGGATGAATTCCTTCACGCTGTTCAAAGCATGGGAGACCTGAAGGCAGCAAGGAGTGTTAATGCCTTTTGGGTGAATGCCGGCTTTTTTCTGCTCGGGGGTTATACCGTTTAATACGTCGATATAATCTTGCAGGTTTTTCGGTAAACGATTGTAGAAAGGATAATTGGTTTTCAATGATTCGAAGCTAACACTTATTCTACCTGACATATAAATAACTCCTTGACGATTTGACAGCCTGCCGTGGCCACGCTGGTGATTACTTTGGTTACCAAAGGTCTTTGAGCATGCGACGTCCATGATCAAGACTCTCACAAAGATAACAACCCCGCGTCGTTTTCGAGACAGGTCCTTCTATGTAAACATCTTAACGCCGGCCAATGATATAAATAAGGTGCGCATTGACGCAATGCAAATTTTTGTACCGCAATTTGAGCGTCGCCGGTTGTCGAAAGCTGATTGGTTAGTGCGGTCAATTTTTCTAATGCTTCGATCCTTGCATCCGTCTCACCATTGGAGTGGAACCGCAAGGGCTCCACCGTTTCCATGGGGCTGGTTACGGGGCGGTACCTAGGGTGGCATCGCATCGCGGGCTCCACCATTCTTTCAAAAGCTGTTGGTCCGGACAAAATGTTATAAATCGTGCCATTGACCCGCCACCGTTTTCCGCGTCTATACTGTATATAAATACAGAATAGCGCGCCAAGTATAACTTATGTACAACGACGGCTCCGTTCCCGAGACCAGTGACCTGCAGCAACTGCTCTGCCGCCCAGATGTGTGGCGGGGNNCGGTGGGTGGCCTACCCAGAGTTTGGTCGAGGTGTGCCAGGACCGGTGCCACACCGAGTGGCTGCTGTTGGTGCCGGCCATCCTCAAGACCGATAAACAGTTTATCGTCCTGATCAATCCTCCGACACGCCCCTTCGCCCCGGCGCTGCTCCAGTTGGGGATTGATCTGGACCGGTTGGTGGTGGTGGAGGCGAGCCGCAAGTCCGACTTCCTGATGAGTTTCCTGCAGATGTCCCGCTCGCCGGCCGGGGTGATTCTGGCCTGGCAACCCAAGGAGAACCTTTCCTACACGGATCTGCGCAAGTGCCAATTGGCGTGCCTGGAGGGGCAGGGGCTGTACTGTCTGTTTCGACCGGCGGATGTGCTCCAGCAGAGTTCGCCCGCGGGCCTGCGGATCCAGGTCGCCGTGCGCGAGAAAGATTTGGCCATCACCGTCCGCAAGCAGCGGGGGATGCTCACACAAAAAGCCGACGCTACCGTTTCGCTTCCTCTGCCTCGGGCATGGACGGGCGGTTTCCAGTTCCATACTCTCGATCAAAAGAAAGCCGAGCGAAAGGGTGCTCGGCCGAAGCACCCGCACCAGTGGGGCAGGCCGCGGGGTGCATAGGCGTGACGGGTCGATTCAGCAACGCGCCCCCGCAACGGGAGCGGCTTTGGTTTGCGGTTCGGTTGCCAAGTTTGCCCCTGCAGGCGCTCGGTTTTGCGCCCGACGGTGAAACGCCGACCGCCGTGGTGGAAACACGCCGGCTCAGCACCGTGATCTGTGCGAATCATGCGGCGGCCGCAACGGGTGTTGGTTTCGGCACGGATGCCGTGCGCGCGCAATTATTGGCGGACTGCTCTCTCCATCCGCGCGACCGGGCGGGGGAGGAGAGGGAGCTGATCCAGTTGGCGGACGGGCTCTACCGGTTTTCTCCCCATATCGAGTTTTACCAGTGCGAGGCCATAGCACAATCCGGTTTGATTTTAGAAATATCCTCCTGCCTTAAACTTTTTTCCGGTTTCCATGCCCTACGAAGTCTGGTGGAGAATTATTTGGGCTCCACCGGGTATCAATATCGCCTGGGCCTCGCCCACAGCGCGCGCGGGGCTTGGTTGCTGTCGTTTTCCGATGCGCCGCTTGGCGATAACCGCCAAACGTTTATTGACCGGCTTCAGTTGCTGCCCATCCAGTTGTTACACGATTTTCCCAAGGATGTCGAAGTTCTGGAGCGCACGGGTTTTGTCACTCTCGGCGATATTGTTCGGCAAGTTGAAAGCCAAACCATGAGCAGTTTGCGCAAGCGATTGAGCAGGGATTTTGTGCAGACCATTAGCGATATTTTTGCTATTGAGCAGGATTTGCAGCAGCGCTCGCTTTTTCAAAAACCGGTGGCGCACTATCAGCCGCAAGTGGAATACCAGGAGGAAGTGCAGTTCGAATACCCGGTGAGCAACGTGGAGCAACTGCACTATCCCGTGGAAATTCTTTTGCAGAACTTGAGCGAATACCTGCTGAAGCGTCAGCTGGAATGCCAGCAGGTGGAGTGGATGCTGCGTGATATACATGGCAACAGCGAGATCATCCTTGTATGCAGCGACACCGGCCAAACCGACTGGCGGCTGTTGTACGACTTGACACTGATTCAGCTGGAGGCGAGATCCCTGTCATTCGAAGTGGACCGAGTGCGGTTGAGGTGCCCGGCCATGTCGCCGCTGCAGCAGCGTTATCAACAGCTGAATTTCACCCGGTCTCGGGCGGATAAAGTCGGCCAGCATGATTTCGAAATCGCCATCGCCAAACTCAAGGCGCGCCTGGGGGAAGAGGCGGTTTATAAGGTGAGTTATTGCGATAATCACACGCCGGAAACCATGGGGGAGCCCGTGGCCGTCAACGCCCCGGCGAACCAGGTGGTGCCGGCGGACTTGACCACGGCTTTGCGACCCATATGGCTCTATGCGCAGCCGGTCCGCATCGAGGGCCGAGGTCGCGGGTTATATGCGCGTGGTTACCTGCAATTGTTGGTGGGGCCGGAGCGAATCCATAACGACTGGTGGCAGTCGCCCCGCGCGCGGGATTATTACCTCGCGTCCCGGGAGGACGGCTGCCGGTTATGGGTATTTCAGGATCTGAGTGACGGCGGCTGGTACCTGCATGGAATGTTTGCATGAACCCATTTTTTTACGCCCAGCTCAATACCACCACCAATTTCACCTTTTTGACCGGCGCGTCCCACCCCCATGAACTGGTTTATCAGGCGGCGACATTGGGGTACGAGGCCATTGCGGTCACCGACGAATGCTCCCTTGCCGGTATCGTCAAAGCGTTTGTCGCGGCGGAGGAGTGCGGTATTAAATTGCTGGTGGGCAGCCGGTTCAGGTTGTCCAACGGAATGCATTTAATCGCCCTCGCGCCGCATCGCAAAGCCTACGCCGAGCTTGCAGGTTTTATTACCCTGGCGCGTCGGCGGGCGGACAAAGGCCAATACGAAGCTCATTTTGAAGACCTGCGCTTTCGTCTGCAAACCTGTCTTATGATCTGGATCGCTAAAATCGATCCTCTTGAGCAGGACGAAAAACAGGTGGAGTCTTTGCAAAACGCTTTCCGCGGGCGCCTGTGGATTGGCCTTGATCGCCAGCTGGCCGCGGGTGAGGAGGAGGGGTTCGATCGCTGGATCGAACTGGGGCGGCGCTACAATTTACCGCTGGTGGCCTGCGGCGAAGCGCTTATGCACATCAAGGAGCGCAAACCCCTGCAGGACGCGCTTACCGCGATCAAACACACCGTGACCTTGAAGGAGCTGGGCACCCGGCGCCGCGGCAATGCGGAAGCCTACCTGAAATCCCTCAAGCAGCTGCTGCGTTTGTATCCGGAACCTCTGCTGGAGCAGACCTGCGTTATCGCCGATTTATGCGATTTTTCTTTAAGCGAATTGAAATATCAGTATCCGAAAGAATTAGTGCCCAAGGGGCTGACACCCAGCCAGCACTTGCGGGCCCTGGTGGAGCAGGGCAAGCGGGAGCGCTGGCCCGCCGGGGCGACGGCGGCGGTGGATGAATTATTGGAGCGGGAGCTGGCGCTGATCGAGGAGCTGAAATACGAATTTTATTTTCTGACGGTGCACGACATAGTGCGTTATGCCCGCAGCCAGAAAATCCTTTGCCAGGGACGCGGCTCCGCAGCCAACTCGGTGGTGTGTTATTGCCTGTTTATCACGGAGATTGCACCGGGGCAAATCAACGTGCTGTTCGAGCGGTTTATTTCCAAAGAGCGCGACGAGCCGCCGGATATCGATGTGGATTTTGAACACGAGCGGCGCGAGGACGTGATTCAATATATTTACCGCAAATACGGCCGTGAACGCGCCGCTTTGGCGGCGACCGTGGTGACCTACCATTTTAAAGGGGCGATCCGGGACCTGGGCAAGGTGCTCGGCATGGATGAAAGCCTGATAACGCACCTGTCCAAATCCCTCGCCTGGTGGGATCAAAAAGAGGATGTGCAGCGGCGCATAACCGCCACCGGCATCAAAACCAATAAACGGTTAATGAAAATGCTTTTTGCTCTGGTGGACCAATTGATGGGCATGCCGCGCCATCTCTCCCAGCACACCGGTGGGTTTGTGATCAGCGAAGGACGGATTTCCGACCTGGTGCCCGTGGAAAATGCGACCATGGAAAATCGCACGGTGATCCAGTGGGACAAAGAGGACCTGGAGCATATGAACCTGCTGAAGGTGGACGTGTTGGCCCTCGGCATGTTGACCGCCGTGCGCAAGGCCCTGGATTTGGTCAACCAATACGAGCCCGCCATCAAGGAATTGGCGGATATACCGCGGGAGGACCCGGCCACTTACGCCATGCTCTGCCAGGCGGAAACCGTGGGAGTTTTTCAAATGGAATCCCGCGCCCAGCGCGCCATGCTGCCCCGGCTGCAGCCGCGCTGTTTTTACGACCTGGTGATTCAAATTGCCATAGTCCGGCCCGGCCCTAATCAGGGCAATATGGTGCACCCCTATTTGAAGCGGCGCTCCGGTTTGGAAACCATTCAATATCCGAATCCGGCGGTGGAAGATGTGCTGCGGTCAACTCTGGGTGTGCCGCTGTTTCAGGAGCAGGTGATGGAACTGGCCATAGTGGCGGCGGGCTACAAGCCAGGCGAGGCGGATCAGCTACGGCGTTCGATGGCGGCATGGAAGCGGCATGGCGGACTGGAGCATCATCGCAGCAGGCTCATCCAGGGCATGCTGGACAGAAACTACGAACTCGATTTCGCCGAACGCATCTTCGAGCAGATCAAGGGATTCGGTAACTACGGCTTTCCCGAGAGCCATGCCGCCAGTTTTGCGCTGATCACCTATGCCAGTTGCTGGCTCAAACGACACGAACCTGCCGCGTTCGCCTGTGCCCTGATCAACAGCCAGCCGATGGGCTTC
>DJFO01000036.1:3982-6802 GCA_002432555.1 Marinagarivorans sp. UBA5870 | reverse complement strand
CTCCGGCGGGTATAAATGCTGGATCATTTTTCCCCCAGACAATCAAGGTCGGCGGCCTGAGCTCCTGCAAATAGCGCTGCCAAGTCGGGTACGCCAGGATATTCGTGTAATAATCCTGGAAAAGTTGAACCTGAATCTTCCGATCGTCTTCCGTTTTAAGCATCGCAATGTCATGTGTCCAGCTATCGGGGCTCATGATCGCCTCCTTGCCTTTGACGTCCCTCAAATACTGCCGATTGACGATCGCTTCCTCACTTACGAAGTCAAATAATTTTCTGACTTGCGCCGCTGAACGATCATCATGTGCCACTTTAAAAAAATCCTGCCGCGGCTTCGTCAGACCCTCGAGATACGCATTGGCGTTTTGGACAATAAGCGAAGTCACAGAGCGAGGCTGGGCCAGCATTAAACGAAAACCTACTGGAGCTCCGAAATCCTGCATGTACAGGGTGTAACGGTCTATCCCTAGCTGATCGATAAGACCCGCGACGTACCGCGCGAGAAGATCGAACGTATAACGATGATCATCAGGATCAGGTCGTTCGCTGTACCCGGAACCGAGATAATCAGGCGCAATCACGTGGTATCGCCCGGAGAGCAGTGGAATTAGCTCGCGGTAAGTATGGGACGAAGAAGGAAATCCATGTAAGAGAACGATGGTCGGATTGGCCGGGTTCCCTGCTTCGCGGTAAAAAATCTGCTTATCGTAGACGTTTCGATAACGATAGTGCGTTTTCTCCGGCCACAGCAGTGCATTGTCGTCAGCCAAGCTGATGTCGCTCCAAGGAGCGAGGATAAAAACCCAAAGCAGTGTCAATAATTTAAGCCCGCCCATCCCACTCCTCTCGATGATTGTTAGTCGCTGGGTTTTGCCTTTGTGCGAGCCGATTTTCGCGTATTCTCTGCCGCTCGCTGCCGATGATTGGCTGCTTTATTTCGATTGCCGCAAATCGACATGGTGCACCAGCGACGTCGATGCGACTTTGTTTTATCGTAGAACCACAGGATACAATCATGCCGCTCGCATTTTCTTACAAGGGCAAAATCACCGTTGCACAAAAGATCCGCAGCCGCCTCGGCAAGTGGCGCGAGCACCTGCCGCACGGTTTGTTTCTTTCGCACGTGCAGGAGGGACCATCGGTTTGAGCTGGTCCGAATGAGTTGCGGAAAATTTACTCCTTCGGCCAGAAACTCATTCAGTTCATCCGGAGCTGCATCGCCACCGGCCGCTTGCTGCTCCACCAAGTGCCTTATAATTTCCCGCAGTCGATGCGCCTCTTTAAGAAGCATTGGCGTTGGATGAATACTTCCAAGCTGATCGAAGCCTACTGTGGATAGCCAGGCCACCACGTCCTGCCCNNAGAGCGAAGAAAATCGTAAGGTTGCCCGTCAATGACCGCCACTGTGTTAAGAAAATCCAAGGCCGGGTGATCGGCAATAACCGGCGGCTCAGAGTTGGCATCACTCTGTGTATTCATTGATGTCATTTTTGCTTTGGGTATCCGCTATTATTATGAGCCGTCGCCGCGGGGAGATTAGTCTATCGCGCTGCCTAGGACGGCCGAGATTCTGTTTGCGATGTGCTGAGCATGTGTCTCCACAGCAAAATGTCCCGTAGGCAAGAATTCCACGATAGCATTTTGGTTGTCTCGCTTGAATGCTTCGGCACCCGCAGGAAGAAAAAACGGATCGTTCTCCCCCCAGATCACCAACGTCGGGACTTGTGATGCACGAAAATACGCTTGGAACGCAGGGTACAGTGCCAAATTGTTCGCGTAGTCGAGGAAGAGGTCCAATTGAATGTCCTTGTTGCCCGGGCGCTCCAGCATACACATGTCGAGATAATATCCCTCGGGAGCGATTTGACTAGGATCTGCAACTCCGTGTGTGTATTGCCAGCGGATGGCGTCCAAATTGAGAACGGCATCGTGGCAGGACTGACGGTTACTCGAGCTTGGATCGCTCCAATAGTCTCGTAAAGGCTTCCATGCGTCTCCTAAGCCCTCCAGGTACGCATTCCCATTTTGGGAAATGACAGCGCTAACTCGGTCGGGATAAGCAAGGGCCAAGCGAAGCCCTACTGGTGCACCGTAGTCGAACAGATAAATCGCGTACCTTTTTAGCTGAAGACGGTCTAGGAAGGCCGCAAGTGTTATGGCGAGCGCATCAAAGGAATAAGTGAAATTTCGCTCAGCAGGAACTTCAGTAAATCCGAACCCGGGAAAATCCGGGCTAATGACGTGAAAATGCTTAGCCAACAAAGGAATTAAATTTCGATATTGATGTGACGAGCTAGGAAAACCATGAAGAAGGAGAATGGCGGGCGAGGCAGGGTTGCCGGCTTCGCGGTAAAAAATTTTGACTCCGTCAGCGTCGACATACTGGTATCGCACGTCATGAAATAATGGAAAATTTTCGGCCATTAGTAGTGTCCCTCTCCTTCCGCTCTAATTTCGTTGCAGTTCATTATCCATATCCGTAGTAACCTGTCAATCGCAGGTTTAGAGGTTACTATAGACTTTGGGGACTCCACGCGTTACCCAGCACGATGTCCCGATTCGCGCTGGGTGCTGCGGCGTACCTCTGAATTTAATGTGAGGTCCTGTAGTGCTGCGACAGTTCGATCTGCCTGCCAGGTCTTCGCTGAAGTGTCGACTCAGAACTGGATGACATAGGACCGACCGATCGGTAGTCGAGGAGGCACCAGGCGGCCTTTACCTCACATAGCTTCCCGCTCTTTTCACACAGGTGGGCACCCCCGCGAAGTTGGCATGGCCGTCTAAAAAACGTCCGTACACGGAATTGCGCTGACGCAACGCG
>DJFO01000036.1:583-3901 GCA_002432555.1 Marinagarivorans sp. UBA5870 | reverse complement strand
TCGTAACCAGCGCGCTGCGGACTCTTGCCAGCATTTTTCTTGTCGTAGTCGGGGTAATTGACCAGCAACTTGGCAAAGCTCAGGCTGATCGACTCGACCGGATCACTATCACCACTGGATGAAATGGAGTAGCTGCTAACCAGGCAATCTTCCAGGCGGTAGTCCATGAAAGTCGTTACTTTATCGGCACCAGTTTGGACAAACTTGATTTTGACAACTTTACCTGTAGAACCCGTAACAGCCTCTTTGAAGAGCGGAGTGCTGGATACATCAGCGACCCTGGTGAAGGTTATTTCGCTCAAACTAGGGCGGGTGGCTTCGCGGTTAGCCATGTGACCGGCTCCATTGAAATACCGCGACTAACGCCAAAATTAATTGAAAGAACTTTGATGTGGTCAGCAAAGCCCTCAGCAGTCACGTTGCCTTTGATTCCTTCATATCGAGATAAATTGCCATAGTGATGCTCCTTTGTATGAATGGCGTACACTGGGCTATCCAGTGCTGCGGCTAAACTTATGCCAACCCCGGATCCGGACTCAAGAGTCAGCGGAATTTTTTGGTGGAAGCTTTTTCGTCCATTGTCAAGAGTTACAAGTATTTACTGTCGGCTATTGATACAGGCTCCGTCTCATTCGCTAGTCAGGGACCGTCTCACTGCGCAACTGATTTTGCCAGAGGGATTGGTAATAACCACCCAGAGCAAGAAGTTCAACGTGGGTACCCTGCTCCACTATGGCGCCATCATTCAGCACGACTATTTCATCTGCATTCATCACTGTAGACAACCGATGCGCGATCACCAGGACAGTATGCTTTACAGCAAGCTCGTCCAGCGCATCGGTAATCACTCTTTCTGCCTCGGTGTCCAGGGCGGAGGTCGCCTCGTCGAATAATAAAAGTGCCGGATTTTTTAACAGCACCCGCGCGATGGCGATTCGCTGCTTTTCTCCGCCGGAAAGTTTCAGGCCGCGCTCGCCCACCAGGGTTTCGTATCCCTTTGGAAGGCGTTCTATGAACCCCCGCAAATGAGCCGCTTCTGCGCAACGAACCACCTGCTCTGGTGTGGCGGAGGGGTTGCCGTAGGCAATATTGTAAAAAATTGTATCGTTGAAAAGCACTGTATCCTGCGGCACCACACCAAACTGCTGGCGCAGACTATGCAGCGAATAGTGGCGGATATCCTCGCCATTGATTAACACTGCTCCGTCCGACGGGTCGTAAAAACGAAAAAGCAACTTGGCAATCGTGGACTTCCCGGCACCGCTCGCTCCTACGATCGCCACTTTTTTCCCAGCGCCTATAGTAAAAGTGATTCCCCGTAGGATTGGTCGCTGGGGCTCGTAGGCGAAAGCGACGTTTCGAAATTCGACCGATATTCCCCTATCCTGGCGCGGCAGAAAAGGCTTGGCCCCCGGCAGATCCCCAATCGACGGACGCTCATTCAACAGCTTAAACATCTTCTCGATATTGATGAGAGCCTGGCGGATTTCCCGGTAGACAAAACCTAAAAAATTCAGAGGCACAAACAACTGCAGCATATAGGCGTTTATCATGACGAAGTCGCCGAGGGTCATAGAGCCATCCATGACACCGCGAGCCGCCAACAACATCATCACCGTGACGGACGTTGCAATAATAAAAGCCTGGCCGGAATTCAAGGCCGCCAAGGACAGTCGATTCTTCAGTCGGGACTGCTCCCAAGCCTGCAGGTGCTGGTCATACTCCCTCGCCTCATATTCCTCATTGTTAAAATATTTGACGGTTTCGNNTTCAGCAAGCTGTCCACCGCCCGGGTGTTCGAGCGGTTGTCCTGCTCATTGGCTTCGCGCACATATTTGGTTCGCCACTCGGTGATCACAACCGAAAAGACAACATAGACCAAAACGGATATCAGGACAGTCAGACCAAAGCCGAGCGAGAACTGGCGCAGCAGAATCGCTGCCACCAGCACCAGTTCGAATAGGGTGGGAATAATGTTAAACAGCAGAAACCTCAGTAAAAAACTTATTCCTGAAGTTCCTCGCTCGATGTCGCGCGACAGACCACCCGTCTTGCGGGNNGTGCAACCCGTCGCATAGCGCGCTCGGTGACTCGGGCGAACACTGCGTCGCGCAGCTCCCCCAGAAAAACGGAAGCAAAACGTAGAGCGCCATAGGCGGCTATTAGAGCTGCCGGAAGTAAAAATCCAGCGGACCCGCCAGAATCCAAGTCATCCACCACCAGCTTCAAAACCCACGGCAGGGTAACGCCGGCAACTTTCGCCGCTATGAGCAAAAGAAAGGAAAGCACTACCCGCCCTTTGAATTCGGCGAGATAGGGAAGTAGCGACAGGAGTACCCGCCAGTTAGGCTGAATATCCGGATCGGCAGCAATGGATGAAACTGGACGCACGAAAGATTCCTAAGGGGGTTCGGTCACCCGGGTCACTCGCCCGACATCGGGATGAATTGTTAGAGGCTGTTNNGTCGATACTGCGTTAAAAACGCGCAGTCAACGCCGACCGGGAGACATTTCATCGAAAACTCTCCCGCGGCTGAGGCTGACAGTTACGAGGCCACAGAGAGTTTTAATTCGTGAATAGCATCGCGAATACTCGCCGCTTTTTCAAATTCCAGATTCTTGGCTGCAGCCAACATTTCTTTTTCCAAGGCAATGATCTGCGTCCAAATATCTCTGGCCGGATCGATTCTGTGTAAATAGTCCGCCGGTTTTTCCGCGACCATGCGTTTGCGACCGACCTTAGCGCCGGGTACTCGAGCACCCTCCATAATATCGGTGACGCTTTTGCGAATTCCCTTAGGGGTAATCCCGTGGAATTGGTTGAATTCCAACTGCTTGCTGCGGCGGCGATCCGTTTCTTCTATAGCCCGACGCATTGAGCCGGTAACATTATCCGCGTAAAGGATTGCCCGACCATTAGCGTTGCGTGCGGCGCGCCCTATGGTCTGGATCAGGGAGCGATCGGAGCGCAAAAAACCTTCTTTGTCCGCGTCAAAAATCGCCACTAAGGCGACCTCGGGCATATCGAGTCCCTCGCGCAATAAGTTGATCCCCACTAGCACGTCAAACTCGCCGATTCGCAGATCGCGAATGATTTCCACGCGCTCCACGGTGTCNNACCGCACCCGCACGCCGTGCTCCTGCAGGAACTCGGTTAAATCTTCGGCCATCCGCTTGGTAAGGACGGTAATCAGCACGCGATCCCCCGCCGCGACACTGCGGTGGATTTCCGAGAGACAATCGTCAACCTGCGTCGTGGCCGGCCGAATCTCCACTTCCGGATCCAACAGGCCGGTAGGCCGCACTACCTGTTCGACC
>DJFO01000036.1:0-528 GCA_002432555.1 Marinagarivorans sp. UBA5870 | reverse complement strand
CGACGGCAGGCGGAAGCCGTACTCAACCAAGGTCTCTTTCCGGGACCGGTCACCTTTGAACATGGCGCCGATCTGGGGCACGGTCACGTGGGATTCATCGATAACCAACAACGCGTCTCGCGGCAGATAGTCAAAGAGCGTCGGCGGGGGCTCTCCGGGGCGGCGTCCGGAGAGAAAGCGGGAATAATTTTCGATACCGTTGCAATAACCGAGCTCTTGCATCATTTCCAAGTCGTATTTGACGCGCTGCTCCAGTCGTTGCGCCTCAAGCAATTTATTGTTCGCTCGAAATGTCTCGAGCCGATCGCGCAACTCTTCCTTAATTTCTTCGACTGCCTCCAGCACCCTGCTGCGCGGCGTAACATAGTGACTTTTCGGATAGACCGTGAAGCGCGGTACTTTCGCTTGAACTTCTCCCGTCAGGGGATCGAAGAGCGAGAGTTGCTCGATCTGATCGTCGAACAGCTCGACCCGCACCGCCTGGGCCTCGGAATCGGCCGGAAAAATGTCGATCACGTCGCCGCGCAC
>DJFO01000401.1:1486-4101 GCA_002432555.1 Marinagarivorans sp. UBA5870 | reverse complement strand
CTGTATATGTACGTGCGACCTCATGCAGTCGGCACGTCCGGCGCACCGATCCCTGCCTATATCACGCGATTCCAGATGTATGAACGTGACCACTATGCATTGCCAGGCGAAACCGTCGACACGATCCGGCGTAACGAACTGGTGACTCGCGCGATGGAGGAGCAGGACCGGCAGGNNGAGTAAATTCCCGTCGATCCATCTCACGAGGGATCAAACGATGAATTTCAGCGCACTTTTGCAGGATTTTTTAATCAAGGGTTCTCCATTGGAGGCGGAAAAGCCGGCAACGACCGCCGAACTCCGCAAAGGCTACAAACGGATCCCAGGTGTCGCGAAATATCTGCCGTGGCTCGACATCGTCGATGACAACAAAATACTGTTGGATGACGGAAAGAGCGTCGCTGCCGTATTCGCCATCACGCCGATTCCTACAGAAGCGCGGTCGGAAGATCAGATCCTGTCCATACGCAACAACATTGCCCGGTTTATTGCCGATGCTTTCGAGGAGCATTCGGTTTCGCCCTGGATCGTGCAGTTTTTTTCCTGGTGTGACGAGAGCATTNNCGGTGAACGTCCAAACCCGGCGCGGAGCGGATCTCCATCCCTATACGCAGTATTTCATCAATGATGTTTATCGAGAACATGTGAATGATCTGTCCAGGGATGGCGGGCTGTTTATCGATCAGCTCAATGGCCGTCCATGGGGAGGATCGAAACGTCAATGTTACATGGTGTTTTATCGTCGTCAGGAAGATCTCACCAAACGCCGTCGCAATCAAAGCCGCGAAATCGAACTCGACACTCAATGCACCCGAGTGGCCGAGATGATGCGTTCGGTCGGACTGCAGGGGAAGCGACTGGCCGGCGACGATATATGGGCATGGCTGTTCCGCTGGATGAATCCGAAGCCCAAACTGGCCAATGGCGATCGCGACGCGTGGTTGAAAACCAATCCGCATCCGAAGCCGGAACATCGTACCGCAGAGTGGGACCTCGCGGCGGATTGCGTCAGCCGAGATGTGCGCCGTGATGAAAAAAACCAGTATTGGTACTTCGACGGCATGCCGCACACGATCGTGTCCGTCGAGCGGTTGCTGCGGGTGCCGGAAGTCGGGCAGCTGTCGGCCGAACGCTATGAAAGCCGTGACGAGATGGCCGGACCCAACGCGAGAACCCAGTGTTTCATTGATGAGCTACCTTCAGGCTCCATTGTCATGGTCACCTATGTCGTAAAGCCGCAAACCGAAATCAAGCGGCATATCGACCGCTTGGAAAAAAATGCGAAGGGAGCGTCCACGGAAGCGGAAATGGCGCGGGACGAAATTAACCATGCTCGGCGTCAAATCGCCCGCGGAAATAAATTGTATTCCTACAGCATGGGTATTGCGCTCCGGGCGGTTAATGAGGATGCAATGGATGATGCATTACTGCTGACCGACACACTATTGTCCAAGAATGGCCTGTCTGCCATTGATCCGGATATCGACCACTTTCGGATGGATCGGTATATCCGTTTTCTACCGTGCGCGTACGATCCCAAGCTCGACCAGGTGAGTCTTCGCCAACGTATTATCTACACGCATCACCTGGCCAATCTGGTGCCGGTCTATGGGCGCAGCACGGGTACGGGAAACCCGTGCATCGTGGTGTCCAACCGCGGTGGTGAGGCCTTTATGTGCGATCCGCTGCTGCAGGGCGACCTCGCCAAAAACGCACACTTATTTTTGTTTGGGCCTACGGGCGCGGGGAAGTCCAACACCCTCTGCTTTTTGCAGATGCTGATCACGGCCATCTATTTTCCGCGCTGGGTTGTGGTTGAGGCGGGCAACAGTTTCGGCTTGCTCAGTGAACATTTTCGCACTCGCGGTTTAAAGGTGGTGGACATTGTTTTCCGTCCAGGTGTCGCGCCCTCATTGGCCCCATTCAAACCTGCACTGGATCTCGTAGATCGACATGGCCGTGTCATTCAGTCGTCATCGCGAGTGGAAGACGTCCTCGCCGGCGACGCAGAACTGGAAGAGGCGGACTCCGGTCAATCCACCGACGAAAATGTGAAGCGTGATGTATTGGGCGGGATGCTGATTATTGCCCGCCTGATGGTGACCGGTGGCGAAGAAAAGGAAGAGGACCGGATGACGCGGGCAGATTCCGGAATTCTGAAAAATGCCATTTTGAATGCCGCGAGCGAAGCGAAAATAGCGGGCAAGGTCGACCTGCTCCCTGAGGACGTCATTCGTCACCTGCGCGCGCAGGTGAACGAAAAGCCGGATTCTTCCAAGCGCATCAACGAAATGGCGGATGCTATGGAATTGTTCACGGACGGATTCGCCGGTGAATTGTTCAACCGCCCGGGAGAGGAATTGCCGGACGCGGATTACATACGCATCGAAATGGCCGACCTCGCCAGTGGCAACGACACCAATGACAAACTGTCCGTCGCCTATATCGCAATCATCAATCAAATCATCGCACGCGCCATCCGCACCCAACGCGATGGGCGTCCCACCATCAATCTCACTGACGAAGCCCACGTCATCACCACGAATCCGTTACTCGCGAAATATCTGGTCGTCGTCTCGAAATTGTTGGGACGCCGTATGGGACTGTGGCTCTGG
>DJFO01000401.1:0-1462 GCA_002432555.1 Marinagarivorans sp. UBA5870 | reverse complement strand
TGAAAATCGACAAGGGTGAGCTCGTGCACATTGAGCGTGTGCGGGAGCTGAACGACGATCAGCGCTCGATGATGCTCAGCACGCGCAAACAGCCTGGTGCTTATACCGAGGGCGTCATCATGTCGGACAACGTGCAAGGACTCTTTCGAATTGTTGCGCCGGCGCTCTGTTTTGCTCTCGCCATGACAGAAAAGGAGGAGCGACAGGAGCGCACTAAACTCATGCACAAGTTCAACATCACCGAGATGGAAGCGGCAGAAATGATTGGTCGTGAAATCGCTGAGAAACGTAGGTCCCTGATGAGGAAAGCGAGTTGACCAATGGATTGTATAAAGGTTTGTNNGATAGATCCCTGGCGCCTGTTGATGACTCGGCAGGCTCGAGGCCGCCTCGAAGAACGGTACGGTTTCCTCAGAACTTTATCGACCGCGCTGAGGGCGCTGCCGTCTGTCTACTACGTTGGGTTGGCGACGGGTCGCATAAGTTACCAACTGTGTGACAGATATTCCTGACAGTGCCAGAGACTGATCCGGAATCCTGCAGGCCAATTCCGGATGGGGGCCGCCCACCTAACCTTTATACCCACTTACGCATTGTTCTTCAATGCATAACACATGAACGAGTTTCGTATGACACCCGATTCCATGACCGACATATTGCAGACGCTCAAGCGTCACAACGTGCCGCTGCAGCACAGCGTCACATTGCTGTGCAAGCTGCAAGGCCGCGCCATTGGTGATCTGGCACAGGCGTGTGGTTATCACCGCAACTCGCTGTACAAAGCCCTCGCCGGCGAAGTGGTGCAGGTGCAATCCGACATGGTGGACGCCGTGACGGCCGAGCTTGGCGTCAATCCCTGGGCGTACGCACCGACGCGACCTAAAAAAACCCGGGGGAAATCATGAGCCTTCTACACGGTGTATTTTTGATGTTCCCGATTTCCAAATTGTGCCTGCTAGTGTGCTGTATCGTGATCAGTATCGGTAACACGAGGGCCCTCGCCGATCCGGTGGTGGCGCTCGAAATCTTTTCAGATGACGATTTGACGCTGCCTACCATCAGCGGCGTCAAAATCGTTGCGCATAACATGAATGCGATAGCCAGGGANNCCCGAATACAGTGAATATGCCGCTCAACGTGAACGCATTTTCCTCCCGCTCCGGCGCGCGGCGAAATTCCACATTGCAAAAATTCCAGCCGTTTTGATCAACGAACAATATGTGATTTACGGCACTTCCGATGCGCAGACCGCACTTGGCGATTTTCATCAATATCTTTCAACAAGGAGCTCGCCGTGAACGTTTCAAAAGCAACATCGCGCTGTCGATATGTGTTTACCTGCCTCATTGCGAGCGTTGCAATTGCATACTCCAGTCATGCCCATAGTTGGTTCGGCGACCTGATTGACCGAATTCGCGATCAGCTGGCGCAAGAGGAACAGGAAGACCTCGATACCTGGGAC
>DJFO01000115.1 GCA_002432555.1 Marinagarivorans sp. UBA5870 | reverse complement strand
GCGTTTATCGCCATGACGGGTTATGCCGATCCGCATGAAAAGCAGCGGGCGCTGCGCAGCGGCTTTAGCGAATACTTGGTAAAACCATTTACCTTAACGGAGATGATCAACGCCTTGGATACCGCCCTTCGCGGGGAGGAAGAGCGGAGTTAAGGGGGACCACTTACATCAGAACAGCTAAGCCCAGAACAGCTAAGCCCAAAACAGCCAGCCACACAGCAGGCCGAGCAGGGCGCCGGCCGCGAATACCAAGGCCAGAGGTTGTTTAGCCGCGGCGGGTTCGGCGGNNCCGTTTGAGCCTGCTGCAGGATTTTCCGGGTTTCGTCCGGGCGCAAGAAAACGGTGCTGCTGATGACCGTATCCGCCTCGGCGGACGGCTGCGGCGACTCTTCCGGTAGGCTCTCATTGGTGAGTTTCAAGCTCAGGCTGAATTTGCCAATGCCCACCGTGTCCCCCTCGGCAAGAACCGCCGAGTTCGTCCATTTACCGTTCACGAAGGTGCCGTTACCGCTGTTGAGATCCACGATTTGCAGTTGGTTGCCCTGCCGCACCACCTTCGCGTGCGTGCGCGACACACCCGGGTTGTCCAACAAAACATCGCATTCTGCGCTGCGGCCGATCAGGACCTCGGCCTCGCTAAAACTGTAGCGATGGAGTTCATTGCCATTGATGGAAACCACGATCTGCAGATACATAGGCGAGGCACACGGTGTGTTATTTGAAATTGGCTGTTTTTTACCCTTGNNGCGACGGCCGCTCGCCGCCGACCAGGGGTGACAGCTATTTTTGGGAGGCTACGCATGTTGCCGGGCGCTGCCGGGTGTCACGTTAAGGAAGATCAAACACCAATGCCCGCACGGGTTGCCCGCCCGCACGCAAGGAGGGATTGTCCCGTTGCGTCCAGTAGACGCCGTCGCCAGCGCCCAGCTGGACGTCATCCAGCGTGAGTTCGCCTTCGATCAAGTGCAGGTAATAGGTCCGCTGCCGAGCGTCGGGAAGGCTAACCGTTTCCTCGGCGTCCAGCAGCAACTGATAGAGCCGGGCATCCTGTTTTAGGCGCAGACTGCCCTCCGCCCCATCAGGACTCGCCACCAGGGTGAGACCCCGCGCTTGGCCGAAGTTCTTTTGCTGATAATCCGGCGGCTCTCCATAAACATGGGGTTGGATCCATATCTGCAGAAAATGCAACGGCTGCTCACGCGACGGATTAAATTCGCTATGGCGAATGCCGCTGCCGGCAGACATCAGCTGAAACTCACCCACAGGTAGGGTAGCGACATTCCCTTCGCTGTCCTTATGGGCGATCTCGCCTGAGAGCACGTAGCTGATGATTTCCATATCGCTGTGGCCGTGGGTCGCAAAGCCTGCACCCGGTGCCACACGGTCGTCGTTGATCACCCGCAGGGCGGAGACGCCCATGTGATTTTCGTCGTAATAATTGCCGAAGGAAAAGGTGTGGCGACTTTGCAGCCAACCGAAATCGGCGCTGCCTCGAGCATCGCTGCGACGGACATTAATCATAAATCACCTCGCGAAATTGGATCGTTGAAGACTCAGGGTGTTGAAAACCGAGGGTTAGTGCAGGCGCGCGGCGAGCCAGCGGTCGGCGCTGGCCCGGCCCCCGCCGGATATCGCCAGCGCTGCGGTGCCCGCCAGCAACGCCAACCCAAACTCGTAGCCGTTGTTACTCATGAACAATCCGTTGGCAAAATGCACCGAAAAAATTGCCACCAGCATGGTAACCGCCAATGCCAGAGCCGCGGCTCGCGTTAACAGACCCAGGAGCAACAGTAGCCCCCCAAAAAATTCTGCCGATCCCGCCAAAGCGGCCATGAGTAGACCCGGTTCCAACCCGATCGACGCCATCCACTGACCGGTGCCGGACAGGCCGTGGCCGCCGAACCAGCCGAACAGTTTCTGAGCGCCGTGGGCGGAGAAGATTACCCCCAGCGGCAGTCGCAAGACGAGGGAAGAGAAAGCGGCTGGAGTGGTAATAAGAGCTTCGGTAAGGCTTTGGAAATGCATGATCTGTCTCCTCAGTGGGTGGATGGGCGGAAAGAAATCTCCCTTGCTGAGCACTTTAGACTTGTGGGCAGCGGGTAAAAAGCGCAACATTTTGAAGCATTCGTTCAAAATATTTGAAGGCGATAATCATGCACCACGCCATTACCCTGGAAGCTCTTCGAGTATTGGATGCCATCGATAAAAAAGGCACTTTCAACGCCGCTGCGGAAGCCTTATTCAAGGTCCCCTCCGCCTTGTCCTATACGATCGCCAAATTGGAATCCGACCTCAACATCAAACTTTTTGATCGCACTCGGCAGCGGGCGCGCTTGACCGCGGCCGGCCGCCTACTGTTAGAGCGCGGACGCGATCTGCTCCAGGCGGCGAGCGTGTTGGAAGACGCGGTCCAGCAGGTGGAATCCGGCTGGGAAACCGAGTTGCGCATCGCCAAGGACAGCATTCTGCCGCTGGAGCCTCTGCTGCAGCAGGTGAAGGCGTTTTATCAATTGGATAAACGGGTAGTGGTAAAAATTTCCGAAGAAGTGCTTGGAGGCACCTGGGACGCGCTCATTACCGGCCGGTGCCACCTCGCCTTGGGAGCGAGCGGCGAGCTGCCGAAAGGTTTGTTCGAATATCACCGGCTAGGAGAGGTGGAGTTTTTGTTTGCGGTGGCGCGCGAGCATCCTCTACGAATGCTGCAGGGAGCGGTGGACGCTGCGGCCATCCGGGCATTTCCCACGGTCGTCGCCGCGGACTCTTCACTGACGGCGCCGGCGCGCTCAACCGGATTGCTGGAAAGTCGACAAACCCTGCGCGTCGCCAACCTCGCGGCGAAAATCCAGGCGCAGGTCATGGGGGTCGGGGTGGGATTTCTGCCGCGTCATCTCATAACGCGCGAACTGGCCTCCGGCGAACTCGCCGTCCTCGAATGCGCCATTCCGCGGCCCAAAGCACCTGTTTATTTGGCGTGGCGCAAAGACTGCTCCGGGCGCGCGCTCGCTTGGTTCCTAGAGGCCTGCCAACGAGTCGATTGGCTGGCGACGCCCGACGTAGCGACGCCCGACGTAGCGACGCCCGACGTGGCGACGCCGTCAGCCCTCGGCTAGCTCACGGGTGATGGCATCCGCGAGAAAATCGTAAACTCGACGTATGCGTGGATTGGAACGGATTTCCCGGTGCACGGCCAGCCACATTTGCAGCGGTTGTATGGGCAGGTCGGGCAATAGGCGCTGTAGATCCGGCTCCTTGCGACCGATATAAGTCGCCATAAAACCTATGCCCATCGCGCTTTTTGTCGCGTGCAGCAGGGCCATGTAATCGTCGGTGCGCACACTAAATGCATTTTTATCGATGTTCACGCCCAACATCTTAAATCCCAAAATAATGTTGCCGTTATTGTCGAGGCCGATCAGCTGGTGATCGA
Source organism: Marinagarivorans sp. UBA5870 (assembly GCA_002432555.1). Next base: position 9,465 of record DJFO01000115.1, on the reverse strand, counting down.
GCAGCTCCGCCAGCGCGGTGGGCACCTTGCGGTTTTGCAAATAGTCTTTGTGGGCGTAAATGCCGATGGGAACTGCCCCCATGCGGCGTGAGATAACCGAAGGTTGATCCGGTTCCACCAGACGTACCGCTATATCCGCTTCCCGGCGGGCGAGGTCGGACAGTTGGTCGGTGGCCACCAACTCTATGACGATCCCCGGTTCCTCCTCGCGCAGGCGCTTCAAAATCGGCGGCAACAAATAACAGGCCGAAGTATGACTGGCACTGATGCGCACCGTGCCCACGCTGGACTGGCTTTCGGCTCGCAGAGCAATGCCTATGGCATTGGCGCTTTCTTCCATGGCGCGCGCGTGTTCGGCGATGGTGTGAGCGAGGGCGGTAGGCACCAGCTGGCGCGCCGTGCGCTCGAACAGCACGCTACCGAGCTGACGCTCGAGCATGGCGATATGACGACTGACGGTGGGTTGAGTGCTGCGCAGTTTTCTCGCCGCAGCTTGCAAGCTCCCAGCATCCATGACGGCAATAAATGACCGCATCAGCGTCCAGTCAAAAAGGGGAGGAACTACAGGCTTATCCATTCTTGAAATTGAAACATCCATTGTGAAAATTCATATCCATTATTGAAACCGAGTAATTCAGTATTGACATTGATATCGGTTGTTAAAACCTAGCCATTGTTAAAAACTACAGCGGCCATTGCTATAAGCTAAAGTGGCTACTGTTAATAGCTACAGTACCTTTATTAACACCCACGACTTTCATTCTCGAAGCCGCGTGTCCCTTCTTGATACTGCGTGTCCCTTCTTGATACCGCGTGTCCCTTATCGATACCGCGTGTTCACTGTCAGGAACAGTAACATTCGTTTGCAAAACTGCAACCTTCATTCTTGTAAGTGAATTATGCAGGTTTGGGCAATTGTCCGGTAATTCATTTGTTTTTACAATCCGGATTCGCTGAAAGGTCAGCGTGTTTTTGTTCGCCGTCAGTTCCTAAGGTGGAGCCGGGCGCGCGGAAAAAGCGCGGCAGCGAAAGTCGCCGGCAGATATTCGAGTAGTAACGGCGAAAAAAAGGACTTAACCCACTAGATTTTTCCTGAACTTCCGTATGCGCGATTTCCGGCGAGTGCGCTTCCCGAGGCCCTGGTCGAAAAAAGAGGCTTGCAGATGCGAGTTTCGCCATCAAAATTCGGAGAGTTGAGGGGTAATAAAATCGGATGAAACAGCAAAACGACAGGAGTTCAAAATTATGCAGATGAAATTTTTCAGCCGCTGGCGGAAATGCGCCGCCAGTCTCGCCCTCACTTGTGCGGCGTTCGCCGTGGCAATGCCGAATGCCCATGCAGAATGCAGTTACAGAATCAACAGTCAATGGACCAATGGCTTCAATGCGACCATCAAAATCGCCAACACCTCAACCAGCCCCATCAATGGTTGGAATGCGCAGTGGCAATACTCAGGCAACAACCGAGTCACCAACGCCTGGAATGTTAATTTGACGGGAAATAATCCCTACAGTGCCGGCGGTCTGTCGTGGAACGCGGTGATTCAGCCCGGGCAGTCTTTCGAATTTGGACTGCAGGGAACCAAACAGGCGGGGCAGGCCGAAATTCCAGTAGTGACGGGTTCGGCGTGCACCAATTCCGCCGGGGTGAGCAAGGTGTATATCCAGGTGGATACGGCGGAGGACCACGTATTTTTATCGGTGGACGGCGTGGAAAAAATGCGCTGGTCCACACCGGATGCGGCGCGTTCGAGCGATGGGGCCATACCGGGGCGTCTCGGCGAAAAAATTGATATCACGCATTTGTTGGGCCAGGGGGATAACGATTTGCGCATAGTTGCGGCGGCGGACAACTGGGACAAAGATTTGGTAGCCAGCTACGCGGTCCGCTTGTGGGCGGACAATGAAGTGCTGATCGACGCTGAAGAAAGCTTGGTGATCGAGGGCGTGCATCCCGGTGTGGTATTTGACGAAAGTGTGACCGTTGAGCTCGCGAACGCGTCACCCCGCNNCCCCGCCGCTCGCTGTCCATCCAATCCGCCGTCGGTGGTGAAGCTATTTATCTCAATAATGTCTACACGGGTAGACAAGCGCCCGCCGTGTTCGACCTCGCCCCCGGTGAATACAGGGTCGGTCTGGGCGAATCCACGGTGACGCCGGATCACCCGCAGAACACGGTTCATATTACCGGCCTGTTCCGCCAACAGGACATAGTGATCGGCGACCAGAACCTTACTCTCAACGTCTCGCAGGTGCCGGTGCTGAACAAGGTGAACCAGTGGCGCGTGGCGCTTGTGCCCTATCAAACCGTGTATCAGGGTCTGACCCGAGCGCAGGCGAGCGCCGGCGTCCTACCCCCAGTGGAAGACATTGGCGTGCTTGTCACTGACGATGTGTTGGTCGCGCAAAAATCCCTGCAGGTCACCAGTGACCAGTGGCTGCTGCCCATGTCCTACGGCCTGATGAAATGGGATATCACCGTGTTGCCGATGGTGACGCAGCCGGTTTATCACGCACACGACCCCGGCATTGGCCACGACTTTCTCTGGTCGGCCTCCATGGTAAATGCCGACCTCAGTCAGTACGACATGGTGGTGCACCTTATTCCGACGCGCACGGCCCAACTGGACGAGAATGGCAATCGTCGGTTCATTGTCAGCGGGCATGGGGCTTATGCCGGCCGTCCCAACGCCTTCATTCCGTCGGACTGGTTGGACGGCGCGGGCGAGGATTTGGCGACGCGTTTGCAAAACGTTAAACCCTCATCGGGCATGCTGCATGAGTCGCTGCATACCTTCGACGGCTACCGGATTAACGGCTACAACGGTCTTGATATGTTGCACGGGGCGGAGGAGCACGGCTACAGCAGCCAGGATTGCGGCCTGCCCTCCGAATGGATCTGCTGGTATATAGGTTACATAAGGTCACAGGTTGGCGAGAACCAGACCACCTTGTTCAATGCGCCTCCCTGGAACAAAATCGCGCCGGAAGACGCCAGTGTATTTATCGGAGTTTTCGATCTGATGCGCGAGGGCAGGGGTGCATCCCAGCTGTGGTCCTACAGCAAACCCACGAGTCCGTTACAAAACGTCGGCACCGCCAACTGCCTGGACGTTGCCTGGGGCGATACGGCGGAGAATACGCCGATTATTTCGTGGACGTGCCAAGCGGGCGACAACCAGCTTTGGTCGCTCAAACACGCGCAGAATGGTCTTTACCAGCTGGTGAGTAAAAACAGCGAGAAATGCGCGGAATTCGCGAATGGCGGTCTTTTGCAAAAAACCTGCAGTGTCGGTTTAGCGCAGCGTTACAGCCTGGTAACACGCACGGGCGATCAGTTCGCTATCAAAACCAGCGGTGGCCAATGCCTGGCCTTTTCCACCAGTAACAATTTGGTCGCGGAAACCTGCAACGCCGGTCAGGCACGCCAGTCCTGGCGCCAGCTGTAATCGGCTCTGGGCACCCGCCAAGGGTGCCTCAGATTCCTTAAATAGTGGGGGATAAACGCGTTTTGCCAAAGCGGCGATCGGCCGGCGGTTTACCTTTGTAGAGTGTCCGGCTGCTGGTCCGCCGGCGGTTTTTTGCCAGCCGTGTAAATGCGGCGCATGGTGTTCAGGTTGACTGCGAGCAGCGTCAATTCCAGCAAGGTGCCGCCGATGGAGCCGACCAAAATGTTATTGATCAGCCAGCAGAGGGCGCCGCACATGAAAGCGACGCGCATGCGGATTCCGCTCAAGCAAAACACGGCGTAAGTGCCGAAGCAAGAACCCAACACCGGAAACATGTCCGTCCAGTGATCGCCTGTGAGGAATCCCAACAGAACGCTCACCAACATGAAGAGATAAGCCAGGCGGCGCGACCGAGTGTGAATGGCCAGCCAGGTGCGACCGACAGAGAGTAGGGAGCTGACGCTCGCGGTCCAGGCACCGAGCAGCCCGAAGTGCAGCACGTTGATGATTTGCATGAGCACCATAATAATTTTGAGTTTTTTATCGTCTCTTTGATAAAAGCACCAAATCCCTAGGGCAAAACTCACGACGCCCAAAACTTGCGCCACGTAAAAATACGCCATACCGCTGCCTGCCATTGCATGAGCCGTCAGTTTACCGTCTGCGGCGCCCCCGTTTTATTTTTTCTGTAGATCCTCCGGTGCCGAGCCCCGCAGCATCGCAAGCAGTGCCTGACGTTGAGCAGGACTGGTGGTGCGGCGGGTGACAAATTGCGGGGTGGCATTCGGGTGGATTCCCAGCTGGATGCCCCAGAGGGGCCGCACGTCGGTAGGCAGTAGGCCGTAACGCAGATCGCCGAAAAACCCGGGGGTATCTGCATCTGCCACCACCAGGCCGCCGGCAAAACGATGAAACCTCAGGAGATCGCGACCCGCCCGCGACTCCAGTGGTACTTGGGTCTGCTGCTGCGGCTCGACCAGCGCGATAAAANNGGATAAATCAATGGCCGACTGGACCAGCCGACGCGCACCGCGTTCACTTGAGCCTGCCCACCGGCAACGGCGATGGTCCGCCACAGCAGCACATTCCCGAGGGTGGGCTTTACCAGCAGGCGTTCGGGCACCATGCCGTGCCCTCGAACAAAAACATCCGCTGCCTGCCACGCCCGGTGTTGCTGCCAGGCACCTAGCACCAGGTACGCACACGCGAGCACCAAGCTGGCGTGAGTCCAAAATATTTTGCCGGTGCGCCAAGCCATCACTAGCCCAATGCTGAGCAAAAGGGTGAATAGCGGATCGACGACTGCAATGATCCCAAGGGCAACGGGTTCATCGCTGATTGGCCAAAATAAGTGGGTCCCGTAACTGGTGCAGGCGTCCAGCAAGCAGGCGCTCAGATAACCCGCCACACAGGCGCCGTAGAGCCGGGCTAGAGTGACCAAACGCCCGAGCGGCCGCCGCAGTATCGCAGCGGCGAGCGCGGCGGCCAGAGGGGCGAGAATGAGAGAGTGCGTAAAGTGCCTGTGAAATTGCAGGGTGAGCAATGGGTCCTCGCTGCTGCGGATCAGTACATCCAGGTCCGGCAGCAGCGCTGTCAATCCGCCAGCTAAGGCATACCAAGCGCGGAAACGCCGGCTGGCGGACGGCCCTGCGGCAGGCGTGNNCGGCAGGCGATCCTGCGGCAGGCGCCCCTGTAACAGCCACCGCGGCGGCGGCCCCGAGCAGGGCGTGGGTGATCAGATCCATAAAAAATCCGGTCGTGCTCCGGCATTGCGGCTCAAATTCGAAATAAAGCGGACCACCACCCGTGACCTCCGGCAAATCCTCATATACGCGAACAGGTCCGCCCGTTATTGGAGCGCTGACTATACGCAAATGTCGCGCGGCTGCGGTAACGGAGGCGGTGCGCGACGGCAAAATGGGAGGCATAACGGAAGCTAAACCGCTAAAAGCGCCTCGCCCGCGCCGCTGGGGTTCGCGCGGCTTTGTTCCACTTCTCGCAGTCCGGCGAAAACCCTCAACGTCTGATCATAATTTGCGCGTCCCGCCGGCGAAATTACCCAGATCACTTGAGGAGGAGTAATATTTCACAAAACCCGTCCCGCTTCCTCTTTATAATCGGTTCGTTGTGCGGCACGGCCTTGGAAGCTGGTATCCGATTCTTTACTTCATCGACAGGGAGCATATTGTGGCTATCGATTTCACCCCCGCGACTCCATTTACGCAAGAATCCCGTCATCTGCGAATTCAAACCGGGCTCAGCAAGGACCTGCTGCTCCTGCGACGCTTCAGCGGTGTCGAGGGATTTTCCCGATTGTTCCACTTTGAGTTGGATCTCTTGTCCCACAGCGGCAGCATAAAACCGCAGGACATAGTCGGAGACAACGTCAGCATCACTGTAGAGCCGGAGGAGGGCGCCCCGCGTTTTTTTAACGGGTTTGTGAAAAGCTTTCAGTACACCGGCCTCGAGCAGCGCGGGCTCTATGCCTACAAGGCCGAGGTGGTTCCCTGGTTCTGGTTCCTGAGTAAGCGGACCGATTGCCGCGTCTTCCAAAACCAGACCGTACAGGAAATCGTCGAGTTCCTTTTTAACGAGCTGGGATTTCCCGATTATGTTTTTGCGCTAGTGGAAAAGCATCCCAAGCTGGAGTACTGCGTGCAGTACAACGAGTCGGATTTCGATTTCATCAGCCGACTGTTGGAGCAAGAGGGCATATATTACTTTTTTGAGCATCAACCCGACAAAAATATACTGCATCTGTCCGATGCCTCGTCCCATTACAGCGACCTGTCGCCCGCCCAAATCGAACACAGTTCCGGCGCCCGCGAGGCGCATTACATCCGGCTGTGGCAGCACCTTTATGAATACTGTTCGGGTGCCTACGCCCAATCGGATTTCGATTTTGAAAAATTCAATCAGTCGCTGCTGACGGAAACCGCAACCACCATTAAGCTGAAAAACAACGCGTCTTTTCCTCGGTTCGAATTTCCCGGCGGTTATCGCGAGAGCGAACACGGCAGATCCCTCACAAAACTGCGCATGCAGCAGGAGGAACTCAACTTCGAGCGCGTGAGCGCCGCCAGCAACGTGCACACACTTGAGGTCGGCAAAAAATTCGGGTTCAAATCCGATGAGAACACCGTGGACCACGGCAAAAGCTACGTAATCACCGAAATCCGCCACGCCGCTTACGATCCGAGTTATCTGGAAAGTGAATCGGACGATCCACCTTATACCAACCAATTTGTCTGCCTGCCCGCCGCCACCACTTTTCGGCCCCCTTTCATCACGCCCAAACCGCGCATCGACGGCGTGCAGACAGCGCTGGTCGTCGGCAAATCCGGTGATGAAATTTATACAGATAAATACGGGCGGATCAAACTGCAATTTCACTGGGACCGCTACGGTCCGAAGGACGAAACGAGTTCCTGTTGGGTGCGAGTCGCCACCCAATGGGCCGGCAGCAAATGGGGCACTATCGGCATTCCCCGCGTCGGCCAGGAGGTGGTGGTGACGTTCGTCAACGGCGATCCCGACCAACCATTGGTGATCGGCAGCGTTTACAACAATGTGCATATGCCACCGTTTTCCCTGCCGGACAATAAAACCATGATGGGCATGAAATCGCGCTCCAGCAAGGGCGGCGACGGTGGCACCTACAACGAGCTGGTGATCGACGACAAAAAAGGCGCGGAAGAATTTCGCATCAACGCCCAGAAAAATTTCAACATGAAAGTCGGCAAGGATGCCGGCTGTTCCACTGTGGGCAATTCCACCAGCAAGGTCGACGGAAATTCCTCCAGTACGGTGGCGGGGGATACGTCACATTCCACTGGCGGTAACGATACCTTCAGCGTTACCGGCAACCGCACGGCGACCGTGAGCGGCAACCAGAACAGCACAATCAGCGGCAATTCCGAGGGCGCCATCGGCGGCAACTCGGACGATACCATCGGCGGGAAATCCACTTTGACGGTGGGTTCGGATAATTCCATCAGCATCGGCTCCAAACAGGAGGTTTCCATCGGCTCAAATCAAACAGTGTCGGTGGGGGCGAATCAGGAATTCACGGTCGGCGCCAATCAGAGCATTCAGGTGGGGGGCAAGCAAGAGATCAGCGCGCTGTCGCAGGATATTTCGATTTCCACCAATGCCAATCTGTCGGCGCTGCAGATCTCCCAGTCCGGCCAGACCCAAATATCCCTGTCGGTGGCCGGCTCGAGCATTACGATCACCCCGGCTGGGATTACCCTCACCATGGGAGCAAGCTCCGTCAAAATCGACCCCACGGGTGTGACCGTCGCCGGTCCAATCGTCAAGTTGAACTGAGGGCGGCGCCCGGCGGATTTCCATGAGGCGACCGACGCCGCGCGAGCCGCGCAGGCAAAGCACCGAAAGGACAGAGATATGAACAAAACCAACGCGATGCAGCGGGAAATCGCCAAATTAGCCGAACAATGGCAGGAGTTTGCGGACGGTGATCAGGCCATTTTGCATTGGCTGATCAAATCGAGTGATCTGCCAATTGCCCAGACGTTTATTAAAATCAAAGAACAGTTCGATGAAGAAAACCCAGAATTTTTTATTCAGTTGACCGCGCCCTTTTCCAATATGCAGGAGTTCGGCAATGACCTGGCGGAGGAGCTGAATCAATTGATAACCGAAGGGCTGGTGGATGCCGATGGCGGCGAGACCAAGGATTGGCAGGCCCCCGATATTCGCCATGCGAAAAGCGGTTTTCACGCGCTTTTTATGAGCTGCGACCTGATCCTGAAAATTTTCGGGGATGAGGTGGAGTCCCTGGTGCTCGTGATAGCGCCCCAGGCGGTGAAAAATCCTGTGGAATACCAGCAGTGGTGGGCATGGGCATGCAAAATCAAGCAGGAGTATCGCGAATGGCATCCCAAGCTCCGATTGGTGGTGCTGGACAAAGCGGAGCAGCCGTTTTTAAGCGGGACTTTTGCAGAACAGCGGACCTGCGTAGCCAGCCGGCAGCCGCCGCTCAACATGCAAGCGGCCATGAAGGAGATCGCCCAGGAGGCGGACGACGGTTCCGACGGCGCGAAGTTGCGGTTGCACCTGCTCGATATGAATAAAGCCATTGGCGAAGGCGACAAGAATTTGCTGGATCAATCGGCCAAGCTCGCCTTGCCGCTCGCGGAAAAAAATCAGTGGTTCGACGTCTGGACCACTTTGTTGATGACCCGCGCGGCAGGTTGGCTGAACTTCAGACATTTTGAGGCGGCCATGAAAGACTATCGGCAGGCCCAGGTGGTTGCCGGGCAGGGGCTGGAAAAAAATGTACCCGGCTGCGACAAACTCCTGCTCCAATCACTGCTGTGCGAGGGCACAACCTATTTTCTCGCGGATTATTTGCCGCAGGCCGCCGCGGCCTACCAAAAAGCCGCCCTCAAGGCGGAGGAACTGCAGGATTCGTGGATCTGTCTGGAAGCCTGGCGCATGGCCAGTTTTTGTATGGAACGGCTCGACGATCGGCAACAAGCCTGGCAACTGGGAAATAAAGCTTTTGCAATCGGCAAAAAGATGGAACCGGAGCAGCGCGCCCAATCGACGCTGCCTTTTGTCGGGCAGGCGTTGTTGCGCATCAGTCCAAATCAGCAGGTAAAGGCGGAAGTTCAAAACGTCTTTACTCAGTGGTTGGGCGACGACTGGTTGAGCAAGCTGGAGAGCGCCGTCGCATGATGCCGATCGTCAAACACTTCGATCCCATCATGGGGGTCGATATTCATATAGTCACGATCCCCCCGGTGGGCCCAGTGCCCATTCCCCACCCGCACATCAGCTTGGTGATCGATCCCATGGACTATGTGCCCATCATGGGCGCGACCGTGCTGGTGGGCGGTATCCCGCGCGGCACCGCGGGCACGGCCGGCAAGGTGATTCCGCACATTCCCATGGGCGGCCCCTTCGTCAAACCGCCGGGCAATGAAGATGAGATTTTCATGGGCAGCGCCACGGTGCTGGCCGACGGCTCGCCCTTGAGTTTCACGGCGTT
>DJFO01000362.1 GCA_002432555.1 Marinagarivorans sp. UBA5870 | reverse complement strand
GGCGAGAGCTTTAAATTTGCCGTCGCCATTGCCGGTGATGCCTCCGGCGTGAGTTTCATGGACGGCTGGGAACCGGCCGGTGAATTGGTGGGCGGAGAAACCGGTGAGGCGTTCGTCGACCTGTCCGGCAGCCTGATGTTCAACGCCCAACTCACCGGCATCCCCAGCGTGGTGACCTTGGCGTACAACGTTCAGCGCACCGGCTTGGAAGCCGCTGGCAATACCGTCGTGGTTAAATATCCGGGCAAATCGTTCCGCTTCGAGATGGCGATCGTCAATGGCGAACCTCAAAACCCGCTGCGGATCACCAATCAGGATGGCGCTGTTATGACGCTGAATGACAACCAAGTCAATGGCGAGAGTTCCCTTTCGGGCAACATTACCGTGGACGGTGTTGAACACGCGACAATCAGCGAAGAGGAAATCGGTACGGTCCTCATCCGATTCTCGGATGATACTGTCCGCTCTCTCTAAACCTTCGCGCGGGCGAGCTCGGCTCGCCCGCGATCTTTTTTCTGCCCATTCATCCCTGCGACTGCCGGATTTTCACAAATGCGTTTTGCTGTAGCGTGCCTGGCGCTGTGTTTCGCCCAGGATGGAAATGCCGGAGCCGGAATTTTCCTCCATCAATCGAGCACAGTGTTCAGTGAGCCGGTGCCCGTTGCCCTTTACGAAGACGACCTCAAAGGCGAACCTTTCCCTGATGCGGGCACTTTGGCGGTGACCTTCAACAGCCTTGAAGTGGGTTTCGATTGGCGCAACTTTGAATTGGCGTACGTGGTTCGCGAGGATTACATCTTTGAATTTTCCGAAGACACTTTTGACCTGATCTACCGGGACAAAAACCGCTTGCCCATCGACGAAAGCAAGACGTACGACGTCTTTTTGAAAGCGCAGCACATCCAGGCGGAGGGCTGGCGCGTCGGTTACGTTTTTGAACCAGAACCCTGGGCGAAATTGCGTTTCTCCGCGCATTATTGGCAGGCCGACGAACTTTTGTACGGCACCATCAGCGGCCGAGTCACCGTCGACGACGGCGACATCAACGGCGGCAATTTAGCGGTGTTTTACCATTATCACGAGGACTATATTCTCAAGCGAAAGCTGCGCGAGACGGCGACCGGTTACGGCCATTCGTTTTCCCTCGGCGGCGAATTCGCCCTGCGCCCCGGGCTGGATCTCGAACTGCAGTTTTACGATCTGCTCGGGGAAATCCGCTGGCGTAACGCCCCTTATTCCGATCTGCGCATCGCGTCGACGCAAACTTATTACGACGCGGCGGGTTACGCCCACCGCGATCCTATGCTCGAAGGCAGAGAGAGCAACCGCGATTTCACCCAGCCACTGCCCTTGCATTACGAAGTTCGCTTGACCCAGGCGCTGCCGTATCGCTTGAGCCTGACGGTCGGCCGGGAGCAATACGAAAAAGCGATTTTTAACCGGTTATTTGTCGGTTACGAGCTGTTTGATAGGGTCCATTTGAGCGCAGGTTACGATTTCACCGCCGCCGCGACTTGGCTCGGACAGNNACCGTGCACCTGGGCTCGGATACTTACGATCTGGACGATGCTCATTCCCTTGTTTTGCGTGTCGGAGCCCACCTGCGATTTTGATCTGCCTCGTTGGGTATTTCGTCACGCCACTCATCAGCAAGTTTTCGCCATCTGTCATTTCGGACCCTTTCAGCGGAGGATTCGTCTTATTGCTAATTGGCCGAATGGGGCCTGCCGGCTGCGTGATACAGAATTAAAAGCGGAAAAAAGATTTGCCCAGGAACCGGGGAAGATGAAATAAGCGAACGTTATTTTTATTCGATCTAAGATTCCACGGACTATAACCATTTATTAGCCTCGGCTCTTTGACTGGGCAATTTTTATAACAGGAAAATCCTAGAATCTCTGGCTATGCTTAATTCAAGTGGGCTTGAACACGCGGTTGCACAATAGCAGTAGCGGGTTGTAGTTGCGGGTGCAGGTTCAGGTTTCGGATATCAGATAGTATCGAGCTGTATCAGGTAGTATCGGATAGCAGTCAAAAGGCGGGGTTGTTGTTTTGGCTCTGCACAATCTTAAATTTCAGATAGTTTAGTTGGAGAAATCTTCCATGGGTAGTAGACAGCAATCGGGTTTTACATTGATTGAACTCATTGCGGTGATTGTCATTCTTGGCATATTGGCCGCAACGGCAGTACCGCGTTTTGTGAATCTGCAAGATGAAGCAGCCCTCGCAGCGGTGCGCGGGGTCGCTGGCAGCATCGAAAGTGGAGCCGCTTTGAACCACGCGGTGGACATAGCGGTGGAAGCGGGCTTGACCACCATTGCCACGGATCCGTTCGTCAATATCGATAACTGCAGTGACGGTTACGCATTGCTGTCGACTGTGGAACTGCCGGCGGGCTACAGTATCACCGCAGGGGCGGTAGCGGATCAGGCGGCGGTCACCTGCACCTTGACGGGTGTTGGCGGTGAAACTGCGGAATTCGTGATCATCGGCTCCGCCGGTGGCAACGCGCCTCCCTGAGGATTCGCCGATCTAGTTTAGAGGTCGGTTCACAGGCCGCAGCTTAACCATAGGCTGCGGCCAATTTGTGAAGAGACTGAAGAAAATGGGGATAGCGTGCGACGGCAAAACGCTGACAAAGGGTTTACTCTGGTTGAGCTGATAACGATTTTAATGATCGTTGGAATAATCGCCGCAGTCGTCACTTCGCGTTTGGTTCCCCACTCCACACTCCAACTGCAAGCGGGTCGTGATCTTTTGATCACGGCCCTTTTTTCTGCCCAGCAAAAAGCCATGAGCCAGCTCGCGCCGGTGCGCCTGCTCACATCCGGCTCGAGCATCGATATTCGGCTTGACGCCAACCGTGACGGCAACTTCGCCAGCAGCGAAAGCGTGCGGGTCGCGGGCACCCAGTACCCGATCAATGTCCCCGGCGGCGTCAGCCTTGCCGCGAGCACGCTGGAATACGACCAACTCGGTTACACGGCCGCCACCAGCATTGCGGTGAGCAAAAAGGGCCAGAGTGTGACCGTCACTGTGACGGGTACCGGCTATGCGTATTAAAGTCGCCGATGGCCAAATCCGGCACTCCAGAGTGGCTCAATCAGGGGCGGGTCAATCGAGAGCCACTTTATCGAGAGCCACTTTATCGAGAGCNNGCGTTATTGATGGTGTTCAACCAGAGCGTTGTGAAAAGTGTCGATCCGGTGATTCGCATCAAAGCGCTGGAGAAGGGCCAAGCCTTGATGGACGAAATTCTCGCGCGCAAATTTGCCGAAAACACCCCGACGGGCGGAGTGCCCGCGTGCAATTCAGCCGCAGGTAGCGTTTGCGCGGGAATTGCCGCCGACAGTGATTTCGATGATGTGGGGGACTACCACGGTTATACGGATAATTCGGATACGCGTTTTCCGGTAAACGTGGTGGTGCAGGAGGCGGGGGGCGACTTCGGTATCGCCAGTGGTCAAGCGCGCCGCGTGACTCTGCGCGTCGGCATGCCGGATGGCAACGCCTTGACACTCAGCGCCTATAAAGTGAATTTCTGATGCCGCGGCCCAATCCCCTCACTCGTTTGTCCGCCGCCGGATTTACCCTGGTGGAGATGATTTTTGTCGTGGTGATTCTCGGTTTAGTAACCTCCATAGGTTCGAGTTTCGTGGTGACCGCGGTGGACGCCTACCGGACCGCGCAGTTGCGCAATCAATTAGTCCAGCGCGGCCGCCTCACGCTGGAACAGATGTCTCGCGAATTGCGGATGGCGCTGCCCAATGCCGTGCGCGTCAGTCCATCTGGACAGTGTCTCGAATTTCTGCCGATTGTTGCCGCGGCGAATTATCAGGGCACGCTGCCCGACAGCAGCAATAATCTGCCCTTCGTCAATCAAGTGAAAGCGAGTCTATTTACGGTGGTGGGGGCCACAGCAAAACACTTGGCGGTCGCGCCATTTTCGCCCACGGAGGTTTATACGAGTGCGAGTCCGGCGGCGCGGGTCGGGGTCGGCGCCGTCGGCAGCGGCTCGGTGACCACCGTGCCCNNATGCGTGAGCGGGGGCACTTTGATGCGCTATTCAGACTATGGATTTTCCACGGCAGCCCTAGAAGATTCCAACCCCGGCGGCACCAGCAGCCTCATGGCTCATTCCGTGGTTCCCAACGGGTTGGCTTTTGCTTTATCGCCCGGCTCGCAAGATCGCAGTATGGCGGTGCGTATGCGGCTTACTTTTAGTAGCGGCACCGCAAAACTCGACTTGAACCATCAGGTGCTCGTGCGCAATGTGCCTTGAATTCGCGGGACGACCGCAGGTGTGCGGCGGCAGGCAGGCGGGGTTCTTGATGCCTCTTGCGCTTTTCATCGTTCTGGGGCTCGGGGCGCTCGCCCTGGCAATCAGCCGTCTGGGTTCGGGCAGTTACTCGGCGGCGGTTCAGGAAACCCTGGCCGTGCAGGCTTTTTACGCGGCCGAAAGCGGGGCGCAGTACGGCCTGCATCGGTTGCTGTTCGATGCGGCCAATAAATCCGCCGTGGACACCCGCTGCGCGGCCGTGAACGGCAGCTCGGTCAATTTGACGGCCGCCGGTTTGAGTGATTGCAACGTGGCTTTGAGTTGCGCCGTGGTGGTGAATACCGGCGAAACCCCCGGCATTTACCGTCTGCAGAGCACCGCCACCTGCGGCGGTGGAACCCTGCTGACTCAGCGCAGCGTGGTGACGGCGGCGCGGTATGAATGAGGTTTCCCTTATGGCGTCCCTCCCTTGGCCGCGCCGCGCGCTGGCTGCGCTGATTATTTTGTGGAATGTCGGGTGGCTGGGAAACTTGCATGCCGCCACCTGCAACAGCGTATTTTCGACCGGCGTCCAAGTGCATTCTTCTACCGGTTCCATCAGCCTGGATTATCACGCCCGCATCAAGGGCGGCGTGACCCAGGTGGTCACGCCTAACCTGGTGGACAACTCCGGTTGGCACTCCTGCCAAAGTGCACCTTGCACCAAGACCAGCACCTTTAATTCCCCGGTCAACGTCACCGTCCCGGCGAGCACCGGCGCTAACGGCGCCATCACGGTACCATTTCGCGGCGCCGTCACCCGAGCCGCCGGGCAATACGCGGCCGTGTCGGTGGGGCAGGAGGGCACCCTCACGTTCAGCACCACTAATGGCAATTACTACACCAGTGGATTCACCACCGGCTATAAATCCCAGCTGACCTTCGCCCCCGGCGATTATTACATCAATGGCAATTTAGCCATCGGTCAGGAAAATTCGCTGCTGCTATCGGGCACGGGGGCAGTGCGATTGTTCGTTAATGGTNNCTTTGCCGTTCAAGGTCGCCACTGCGAACACCGATCCCGCGCGCTTTTTGATTTACGCCAAAAACAATATCACCTTGGGCAATGAGGTCGATATCAAGGGCTTTTTGTATTCGCAAACCGGTTCGGTCACCATGCAATTTCGGGCAACGGTGGACGGTGGCGTCGCCGCCGCCACCGGGATATTTCTCGATAACGAAGCCGAGGTGACTTACAACCCCGCGGCGGCCACGGCGAATCTCGGTGATCTTTGCGATAGTACCGCGCCGCCACCCTCCATCGATTCTTTCAATTTCAACTTAGGTGCGGGTACCGCCAGCACCTGCGCCAGCCGCGCCATCACCATCACCGCGCGCGATGCCAGCAACGCCACCTTGACCGGCTACACGGGCACCATCGCACTGACCACCTCCACCGGCCGCGGCACTTGGGCGAAAACCGGGACGGCGACGGACGCCAACGGCACACTCACTCCGGGAGCCGACAACGGCCAGGCGAGTTACACATTCACCGCGGCCGATGCCGGGGACATAGTGTTGAACTTGAGCAATCAGCGGGCGCAGACGTTAACGATCACCGCCAATGACGCGGCCGCGGGAAAAAGCAGTATTTCGGCGGGTTTGACGTTTAGCGAAAATGCCTTTGTCATCACCATTCCCGACGCCTTCGGTGACGACCTGATCGCCGGGCGCTCGCACACTTTTACCGCATCCCTGTGGCGGCGCGACCCCACGACGGGCATCTGCGGTCTGGCGACCGCTTACAATATAACCGGGGTGAAAATGTGGTTATCGCGCGACGCGGCGGATCCCGGTGGGACGGGGCCGACCGCCACCAATACCAGCGGCGTGACCAGTTCGGCGGTCCTGCCGAACAGCGAGCCGGCGGCCAATAACATCAACTTGAATTTCAGCGGCGGCGAGGCGAATTTCACTCTGCTGGCGTCGGATGTCGGTAAATACAGCCTCAATATCCGCGACGCGAGCGGCAGCTTCGCCAGCTCGGCGATCAGCGGCTCGTCGGCGGCGGCCTATGTCGCCCGGCCTTTCGGGTTTNNACCCGCGGCGACGGACGCGAACGGAGGTAAATTCAAAATCGCGGGTGAGGCCTTTTCCGCCACCGTGCGCGCAGTGGGTTGGTCATCAGCGGATGACGACAATCCCACCGACGGCATAGCGGATGGTCATCAGGATGCACTGCCAGGCAACAACGATAGTCTCGCCGACAATGCCGCTCTGCCGAGTTTCGGCAGAGAGCCGACGGCGGAGCGGGTATTATTGGGCGCGGCTTTGTTTGCGCCGGGCGGCGACAACCCCGGTTTATCCGGTTCCACAACTAACCTTACCGGCTTTTTGAACGGCAGTGCGACAGCTACTGATCTGGTTTTCAATAACGTGGGGGTTATCGAAATCTCCGGCGTAGTCACCGACGGCGACTATTTAAGCGCGGGTTCGACGCGCACCAATAAAATGGCAACCCGTTCGGGTTACGTGGGGCGTTTTGTGCCCAGCCATTTTTCCCTCACCAATCCGGCGGTCGAGCCCGCTTGCACGCCGATGATCGATCACAGTTACCTCGGGCAGGACTTCACCGCGCGGGCTATCTTGACCGCGCGCACCTTGAGCGACTCGGTTGCGACCAATTACCGCGATACCTTTGTCAAGCTGCAGCCCGCGACTGCATTTTACGCAGTGGATTTAACCGCGCCGACGCTCCTCACCCCCCGTTTGACGCACCAGAGCGGCAGTACTTATTCCTGGAGCGGCGGAGTTTTGACCGCTACCACCACTCTCGCGGTGGGCCGGACCACGGCGCCCGATGGACCCTTTATCAATACTCATATCGGCTTCCGGCCGGTGGATTCGGACGGTGTCGCACTGGCGCCCCTCCATATCAATTTAAATACGGACAACAGCGGCGGCGCCGATGCGGCGGATCTCGGCACAACGCAATTGCGCTACGGCCGCCTCCGGCTGGAGGACGCCTATGGGCCGGAAACCGCTAGCCTGCCGGTGCGTTTTCTCACGGAATATTGGAGTGACGGCTGGGTGCAGAATCTCGACGACAGCTGTACCACCATAGCGCTGACCGACATCACTTATCCCGGGGGGGCGATTAGCACACCGGCGAATCGCACGGTCGCTGTGGGAGGGGGCAGCTCCACCGGTCAATACGCCGGACTCACCGCCTCCGCAGTCACTTTCACCGGCGGCACCGCGGGACAATCTTTTACCGCCCCGGGCGCTGGCAACACGGGCAGTATCGCGGTCGATGTCAATCTCACAAGTAACCCGTGGCTGCGATTCGACTGGAACGGGGACGGGGATTACGCGGATTCTCAGTTACCTCGCGCACAATTTACGTTCGGTAACTATCGCGGGCACGACCGGGTTCTATACTGGATGGAAATAGGACGATAACAAGGCGAAGTGCGGCCGGGGCATGACACGACGATTTTCAAAAATTCCATCGACGCTCGGGCTGTTGCGGCTGTTGGTTTGGCTGCTGCTGGTAGTCGCCAGTTGCGCCGCTTCCGGCGGCGATCTAAGCCAGCTGCAGTTCAAACGGCTTTTTACTTCGGCTGGCGACACTATGGACAGCATAGGTGCCGTTGCCGTGGTGGAGGAGGACGCGCGCGGTTTTATTTGGTTCGGCGGCGAGAACGGTCTGGCTCGATTTGACGGCCACCGCTTGAAGATTTATCGCAAGGATCCCAAAAACCCGCGCTCCCTGCCGCGCAATTTTATTCACGACATCACCTTCGACCGCAAGGGGATGATGTGGGTGGGCACGGCCGGCGGATTGGCGCGCTATCACGAAGCGACCGACGATTTTGAGCTGTTTCCATTCAACCCTTCGCGGGACACGCTCGGCATCAGTAACCATGTCAGCTCCCTCGCCATCGACCGCGATGACAACCTGATCATAGGTACCCATATCGGCGTAGGTATTCTCGATCGGGAGCGGCGCAACCTGCAGAAATTTCGCAGCGACCCCGCGAACCCCAAAAGCCTCTCCGACGATTACGTGCGCAAGGTTTTCGTCGACAGTGACAATCGCGTCTGGGTGGGCACCAGCGCAGGCGGCCTCAATCTTTTGGACCGCCAGCGCGGGGAATTTCAGCGTTTTGCCCACGAGGAGCACAATCCGCATTCGCTGGTGGGCAATGACGTGCGGGCTATAGCGCAGGATCACCTGGGGCGTTTGTGGATTGGCACTTTCGGCGGGGGCGTCAGTCGCCTGGAGTCGGACGGACAAGGTTTCCATAATTATCCGTCCGGCGGTGTGGGTGCGCGCCGCATCGACGCCGTCTCCATTTGGGATATTTATCCCGATCGCGAGCGGACCCTCTGGTTGGCCACCGACCACGGTGGTCTCGCCCGCTATCGGCCGGAGACCGACGATTTTTACCATTATCACCACAGTGATTACGATCCGACCAGCATCAGTTCAAACCACGTGCGCAGTATTTTTCAGGACAAGCTGGGGGATCTGTGGATTGGCATGTTTCCCGCGGGAGTGAATTTTCATGATCGCTCCACCGCGGTATTCCGCAATTATTACCACCGGCCCGACGACCCGACCAGTCTGACCAACAGTGCGGTGCTGAGTTTTTTCCGCGATTCGTCGGGTACTTTCTGGGTCGGCACGGAAAACGGTTTGAATATTCACGACCCGGCAACCGGCAAATTCGAGCGCATTTACCACGACGCGCAAAATCCGCACGCCCTGCGTTACGGGACCGTGTTGGCGATGGAGGAGGATTTCGATGGAGCGCTGTGGTTTGGCACCTGGTCCGGCGGCTTGCATCGGTATGATAAAACCACCGGCCGCTTCAAGAACTATTTTGTCGATCCACAAAAGCGGGGCAGCATCAGCAGTAAATTTGTCTGGCATATCTTGCGCGATCGGAAAAATACCCTATGGATTGCCACCGAAAAAGGCGGCCTGAACCGCTACGTGCGCGAGACCGACAGTTTCATCGCCTATCGACCGGACCCGGACAATGAATTCGCGCTGATCCACGACCATGTGTGGACTCTGCTGGAAGACCGCGCTGGCAACCTTTGGGTGGGCACCCTCGGCGGTTTGGAAAGGTTTGACCGGGAACTGAATATTTTTCACCACTATCAGCCCAATCCCGCGGATCCGCACGCGATTCGCGGGGTGCGCATCACTTCTCTGTTGGAGGACGAGCGCGGGCGCCTCTGGATTGCCACCCAGGATGAGGGCCTGAATATTTACGACCCGGCCACCGGCCATTTCCGTAACATTGGGCTCGCGCAGGGTCTGCTGTCCAACGAGCTTTCCAGCCTGGTGCAGGATATGGACGGCGATATCTGGGTGAGCGGGGCCATGGGGATATCGCGCATTCAACGCGACACTTTAGCGGTTACCAATTTCACCGTCGATCAGGGCTTGGTCGGCAACCACTTTAACCGTGACGCCTCCCTGCGCGATCCGGAGGGTAATATCTATTTCGGCAGCTCGCGCGGTTTTTCGGTGTTTCACCCGCGCCAACTGCACGCCCGTGCCGAAGCGTCGCCTCTCTACCTCACAGGTCTGAGCGTGCTGAATCAGCCGGTGACTATAGGCGGGCCCGGGGCGCCCCTGAAAAAATCTCTCCTGCATACGGAGCATCTGGTGCTCGGCCACGAGGACGTGGTATTCACCCTCGATTACGCGCTGCTGAGCTACCGCGCGCCGCAAATCAACCAATACGCCTATCAGTTGGAAGGGTTCGACAGGGACTGGATTCAGGCGGGTCCGGTGCGTTCCGTGAGCTATACCAATATGGATTCCGGCACTTACAGGTTCCGCGTGAAAGGCGCGAATCGCGACGGCGTCTGGACCGATCAGGAAGCGCAGCTTTTAATCACGGTGTTGCCGCCGCCTTGGCTGAGTGTGTGGGCCTTTGGTTTCTATGCGCTGGCACTCGGTCTGCTTGCCTACTGGATCTGGCACACCCAGTTGCACCGTTTGGAGTTGGACCGGGAAAAGCGTCTCAACGCCCAGTTGGTGAAGGTCGACCGGATCAAAGATGCCATTTTGGCCAATACTTCTCATGAATTGCGCACACCCTTAAATAGTATCGTCGGGCTGGCCGAATCCGTTTGCGACGGGGTGGCGGGGGAAATCAGCCCGACCGTGCGCGATTACCTGCAACTGGTGATCGCCAGCGGGNNTATGTGCTGGACTACGCGAGCCTCACCGAAAATCTGACGGTGCTGAACAAGCGTTCCGTCGATTTGCACAGCACCGTCAAAACCATCCTCACCGTTATGCAGAGCGTGCGCGCCGGCAAGAATATCCAGCTGCTCAATGAAGTGCCGCCCACCTCGCCGATCTTGTTCGCCGACGAGGCGCGGTTGCAGCAGATACTGTCCAGCCTGGTGGAAAACGCCATCAAATACACCGATTCCGGCAGCGTGCGGGTCGGCTGTCGCGAGGCGCATAATCATTTGGTGATCTACGTGGCGGATACGGGCCGCGGTATGACGCGGGAGCAGCTGGACAATATTTTCGACCCCTTTCACCAGCAGGAGGATGTGGAAATTCGCCCGGCCAGCGGCGTCGGATTGGGGCTCGCCATCTGCAAACATCTGGTGGATCTGCACGGCGGTCGCATCGAAGCCGAATCCCAGGTGGGGCAGGGCAGNNCTCGACGAAAACGTGGTGCTGCCGCCAGAGTCCGGCAGACCCGCGGCGAGCGTCAGTGACGCAGCGGTGAGCAACCGAGCGGCAAAAAATCGCGTGGAGGATTTGCTCAAGGTGATCGGCGATCCCAGCGCTTACACGATTCTGGTGGTCGACGACGATTCGGTAAACCGCTTGGTGTTAAGCAGCATTCTCAGCCAATTCGGCTTCGGCGTGCTGGAAGCGGGCTCCGGCATGGAGGCGCTCACCCTGGTGCGCGAACGACNNCCTGCTGGACGTGATGATGCCGGAACTCTCCGGTTACGATACCTGTAAGAAAATTCGCGAGATCTACAGTTATTTTGAGCTGCCGGTAATTTTTCTCACCGCCCAGAAAATTCCGCAAGTCGCAGTGGATGGATTTATGGCCGGCGGCAACGAATTTTTAATCAAGCCCGTTTCGAAAACCGAACTGCTGCCACGCATCGCCAACCAGTTGTATATGGTACAGCTCGCGCGACCGCACGG
>DJFO01000345.1:10743-11137 GCA_002432555.1 Marinagarivorans sp. UBA5870 | reverse complement strand
CGCCGGCGAAGAGGCGCGCATCGAGGGTTTATCGCAGGGAGCGGACGATTATTTAGAAAAGCCTTTTTCCTCCCGAGAACTGCTGGCGCGGATAGATTCCACCTTGGCAATCGCGCGGATTCGCCGTCAAATGTACGCGGCATTGCGCCAGAGCGAAGAGCGTTTTCGCAATATGACGGACCACGCGCCGGTTATGGTATGGACGACGGACCATCACGGCTACTGCACCTACTTGAGCCGCTCCTGGTATGAGTTCACCGGACAGACACCCGAGGTAGGTTTAGGCATGGGCTGGCTCGAAGCCGTTCACCCGGACGATCGAGAGCTCGCCTCCCAAACATTCGAAACGGCGGTCGCTGTGGGCTCCACTGCGTGCCTGGAATATCGCTTGCGA
>DJFO01000345.1:0-10685 GCA_002432555.1 Marinagarivorans sp. UBA5870 | reverse complement strand
ACATTGGCTCGGTCATCGACATCGCCGAGCGCAAAGCGGTGGAAGATGTCCAGCGCCGTATGAACACCGTGTTGGAGCAGAAAATAGCGGAGGCTATAGCTGCACGCGAGTCTACCGAGGCGCAATTGCGCCACGCCCAAAAAATGGAGGCCATCGGCAAGTTAACCGGTGGAGTCGCGCACGATTTCNNATCCCGGGATGTGAAAGGCAATGAGCGGGCGGAACAGCGGTTGGCCTACGCCCATGCCGGCGTTGCTCGGGGCACGCGTCTCGCGGCCCAATTGCTTGCGTTTGCCCGGCGGCAACCGCTCGCGCCCAAGGCGGTCAATCTCGGCCGCCTCATCCGCAATATGGATGACATGTTGCGCCGAGTGTTGGGGGAGGGTATCGAGATTGAAACCTTGGTCGCGCAGGATTTGTGGAATACCCTGATCGATCCCGGCCAGGTCGAAAACGCGTTGCTCAATCTCGCGATCAACGCGCGCGACGCTATGCTAGGGCTTGGCCGATTGACGGTCGAGGCGGGCAACGCTTTACTCGACGACGCCCATGGTATCCGGCCCGCGGACGTTGCGCCCGGGGAATACATAATGTTGGCGGTGTCCGATACCGGCTGCGGTATCCCCGAGGACCTGATCGAGCGGGTTTTTGAGCCCTTTTTTACTACCAAGCCCGAAGGGGAGGGGACAGGCCTCGGATTGAGCATGGTGTACGGTTTTGTCAAACAATCCGGAGGTCACATCAAGCTCTATAGCGAGATCGGCCGCGGTACCACCGTGCGGCTGTACCTGCCGCGCTCGCACCGGCCGGAGGATCGTCCTCTGATCGAAGACAAGGGACCTATAACACCAGGTACGGAAACCGTCTTGGTTGTGGAAGATGACGATGGTGTTCGCGCCACTGTGGTCGCCATGCTCGGCGATTTGGGTTATCGCGTGCTCAAGGCATCGGACGCCGACGCCGCCATGGCGATTGTCGAGAGTGGTATTTCGATCGATATTTTATTCACCGATGTGGTGATGCCCGGCCGCTTACGCAGCCCGGATCTCGCGCGCAAAGTAAAGGAGCGCCTGCCGCAAGTGGCGGTACTGTTTACCTCGGGATATGCCGAAAGTGCGATAGTGCACGACGGCAAACTGGATGACGGGGTGGAGCTTCTCAGTAAGCCTTATTCGAAGGAGGCGCTGGCGCGCAAGCTCCGGCAGGTGTTGCGCAATCAGCGCCTGAGCGGCGATAGAACGCTTCCGACTGAAATCGACAGCGAATGTCACTCGGTCGCCGACCACCTCGAATCTTTGGCGTTGCGTCTGTTGTTGGTGGAAGACAATGAATTGATTCGCACCACCACCGTCGATCTGCTGGAACTGCAAGGTCATAAAGTTTGTGCCACCGGTGACCCGCTGGAAGCACTCGCGCTGTTGCAGAGATATTCCATCGATGTTTTGATGACCGACCTCAATCTGCCCGAGATGTCCGGTGCCGAACTGGTCGAACAAGCCCGCCAGTATGCGCCGCACCTGCCGGTGGTGGTGGTGTCGGGTTATGAGCCGGAAATGGTCTGCTCCACTTCTCGACTCGCTTTTGTGCGCAAGCCTTACGCTTTGCGCGAACTGCAAGATGCTTTAGTGAAAGTGGTTGTTGCAGAAAAGTGATCGTCGCAGACTTGTGACCGCGTCGCGCGCCAGCTTTACCTCTCGTCGATCCTTGCCATTTTTGCGCTGCCAATTCTTTGCATGACCGTTGTGCCAGCGGCGGATTTTGCGTTGTCGCCTTATGCAAATGCGCTGTGCACTTCCGGACCCGGTAGCACCATACAGTAGTTGAGGGCATGGAGAAGTTGAGTTTCGCTGATCCAGCGACGACGCTCCACCAACTCTTGGTGCATTATGGCAATTTGACCGGCCGGTCCGCCAAAGCTGATAAACCCGAGCCAAGAAGGATTATCCCTGGCCCGCCAAGTCGGATCAGTCCTGACCCGACGGCATGCGTGCAGGAGACTTCTGCCAGAGGCGTTACGCTAGAAACCCGGTGTACACCCCAGCCCCATTGCCATATCCCGGGTAATCCGGTGCATCCAGCTGGATACCGACGCCGGCCATAATAGTGTCAAATAAACCGTCCCAGGCTCTGCCACCCATATCGACCGCTTTACCACCACTGACCAATCCACCGGCGAGAACAATCGGATGCCGCTCATTGTTGTGGGGCGAACCATCGCCCATATCGCTGGTGAGATAAATCAAGGTGTTGTCCAGCATGGTGCCGCCGCCGATATCCGGTTCCTGCGCCAAGGTCTTAATCAACGCGACCATCTTGCTGGAAAACCAGGCGCGGGCGATGGGATTATCAATTTCATTGCGGTAGCCATGCTGGCAGCCGTGCCAGTCCGCGTTGTGTTTCAGGCCGGGAATTAAAATGGTTGCACCGCTGTCGCCAAAACTAAAGGTGGCGACCCGAGTTAAATCGCATTTCATGGCCAAAACAATCATTTCCATATAGAGATCGATGCGCTGCTCAGTGGTGCCAAGGTCGATCAAATTCGCATCCAAGTTTTTGGTGTCCGCGACCGAGCCACCCCAGAATGGTGTGGTACAAGCGGCACTGCCACCGCCTGCCGCCCGCTGCAGAATATTCTTTTGCAGCGCGGACACCGACTCCATATGCAGCTCCAATCGCTGCTTTTGCACAGCGTTGAGCTTGCCCTGCAAGTCTTTGATCATTTCCAGGTTCATGCCGAGTATGCCTTGGGCGCGAATGGTCTCCCAATCTTTGCCGTCGCCTCCCGTATTCACCACCGGGAAAAGGCGTTCGTAGGTTTTGATGGGATTGGTCTCAAAAGGGACACCGTTTCGATTAATGCGCGACAAGTCTCCCTGCGGCAGCGCCGCCAGGTGCAAAGTGGGGTAGGGCGTATTCGCGCCGATTTTTTTGCCGGCGTACACGTCGATCGAATCGCCTTTGTTGTTGCTGACGCACTGGTGGTGGGGGCCGTGGCCGCCTTCCCCGGTCAATCCGTCCACGAATAAACAGTGTTGACGCACTTCCTCAAAAGGCGCGGAACCCGCGGGTAAAACAAAATTGGTCCCCTTGGTGGCAGGATGCCAGCCGGTGGGGTGGGCGCCGTTTGTGACATGAATGGTGATCAGGCGCTTCGGCGCAGTGCCACTTTCCGCCGCTATGGCGCCGCGCGCCCAAAGCAGACCGGACCCGGCAAGTGCCGAGTTCAGCATAAGGGAGGAAAAGCCCAATTTACTGACGTTTTTCAGAAATGTGCGGCGACTGCCGAGCTTAAAATGATTGTGACTCATATAGGAATGCTCTCTCGTTTGGCCACGCGCAATTAGCGGTTCATTTCTTTTCGGTAACGGATCAGCTTCATGGTGCCGAGAGATTTAAATACCTCCCGAGCATCGTAGCCCGACTGGATCATGGTTTTTGTCATGCCTTCAACGGAGCAGGTGTAATCCTGGACTTCCTGCGCACTGAGCCGGCCTATATCCGGATTGTCCTTATCGATTTTTTTAGTGCCCATGCCAGTCGCGAAGCGGAAAGCGTTTTCGACGAAGCAGGTGTAGGCGCTCTCCGTACCGGCGAGCACAGCGCCGAGGTTTTTACTGCCGGAAAAATTCATGCTGGACGAGTCGATCTGCTCCAGCGATTCCAATCCCCACAACACCCCGGTGGCATCGATGGGATTGTCGTGGATATCGAGCAATTGATAGCGCCCAATAGTGTCGAAATCTTCCATGCCAAAACCCAGGGGGTTGATGATTTTCTCGTGACACTGGGCGCAGTAGGGCTCCTCGGTGAGCAGGGCCGTGCGATGCCGCTGGGTAACCGAGCCGCCGCTGGCAATGATGTCCGCTATGCGCTCTTCCGCGGCCGCCCGGTCGATGGCAATACCAGCCGGTGGCGGCGGAATTTCCTGGCACAGAAGCTTCTCGCGCACGCGAGCCGCGCGCACTATGGGCGAGGTTTCTTCAAAGTTGCCATAGGCCACGTGGAAGGCGCCGGTGGTCAAGATGCCGCCCCGCTCGCCGCCGCCCGAAACCGATGCGAAACCTGCGCCGGCCGGCGCGGGCAACCCATAATAGCGGGCGAGGGTGCCGTCGACGAAGGCGAGGTCCGTTTTGTAAAACTCGGCGAAACTTTTCCCGGATAAGCTGGCATGGACAAAGAGCTCCCGCACCTCCTGCACCATGGATTTACGAATCGAATCGTCTAATTCTGGAAACAGGCTCATATCCTTAGGTTGGGCCAACGCCAAGTCCGTACCCAGCCATTGCGCCGCGAAATTACCCAGACGCGCTTTAGCGCGGGGCGTGTTCAACAGGCGCTCGACTTGCGCAGCTACCTGGCTATCGGTAGCCAGCTGCCCGGCATCGGCGGCGGCCATAAGCGCGGCATCGGGTGTGGAACCGGTAAATGTGTAAGCGAGGTAGGTGGCCACCTCGTGAGACGTCAACTCATAAGCGTCCGCGTCGGGTGCGTTTGCCTTGCGACTGGCTGCACCGTATCGGATCTGGCGCAGCTCCACCTGCGCAGAGGAGGGTTCCAGGTAAAACGCGAACTCTCGGTGACCCGTCAACCCCGGAAAATATAGCGTAAGAGTGCGAAACTCTTCCCAGTCCACGGGGAGTGAACCGCTGAATCGATCCACCGCGAATTTCAGCAGCGGAATGGTACCGTCTTTCGGCAAAATGCCGCGGAGCGTAAATTCAATCAAGGTGCCGCTGCCCGTGAACGCAAGGTGTTGGCCGAGTTTTCCCTGCTGCCGGCTGCTGGTGGTATCGCCGAAAATAACCGAACCCTGCACAGTACCGGCGGTGTAGTGGCGCTTATCGGTGAAATTACTGGCCAAAAGTGTCGTCGGCTGCCCGGAGAATTCGTACTGACTGCCGTCGTGTTCCCCCAATGAAACCGGCGCGCCCTGTTCCGAGCGGTAGAGAAAAGCAGGTGAAACGAGTGTGGCCGCAACGGCCATTTCAACACCCGCTGCGACGTCGCCACCGGTAAACGTCTCTCCGAACAAGGCGGTGAATGCCGTAATTTCCCCTTTGGTCAGCGGCCGTCGGAAGGCTCGTTTGGCGAAGTTCTGCGTGAAATCGGTGATGCACGCTTGCTGACTCGTTAAGTTACAGGTCACTACACCAGCGAAATTTTTGGTGCGTGCCCAGGCCGCGACTTGTTTGGCGGTTTGGAAATACGCTTCCTGGTGAATCTGCGTAACCGCGGCGGCAATGTTGTTGTTGTACCCGTGAATGTTGGCATCCGCCGGTATTGTGACAGCGGCGTTAAAGTCGATTCCGAGCAGATCCTCGAGGGTGTTTTGATACTCTTGCCGAGTCAACAATTTGAGTTGGCGCGGGCCGTAGGTCAGTCCGGCGGCGCAGGCTTGCTCCGGCGTGGTGACGGACCAAGTGTGGATATAGGCCGCAATGTCCGCCGCGCACTGTCCGATACAGGCGGAGGGATTAGCAGCGGGCATAGTGTCATTGATGAGAATTTCCAGTGCGCGCGAATTCGGTGCGAACTTGGCCGCATCGATCGGAGCGACGGGTCCCTGGCCGCTGGTACCATGGCAGTTTACACACTGTAACGTGGCGCTCTCATAGAGCGTCTTTCCACGCACCGCGTTGCCGATGAAGGTCCCACCCGAACTGGTGGATGAGGAGCTACTTGAGGAACTGCTGGAAGACGAACTGCTGGACGAAGAACTGCTCNNGCTACTCGATGATGAACTGCTGGAACTTGAACTACTGGACGAAGCACCGTCCGGATCGTCAGCTGAACTTCCACCGCACCCGGTGATGAGGGCTGCCAGCAGAAACGGTGTCAACGACCGAACCCACCGCCCCGGGGCCGCCTTTAACGAATGGTTTGAGTACCACTTTTTCATAAGGTTGGACCTGTTGTATTCAGCATTTAAAGTCCCGCTCACTGACCTTGTAGATCTGGTTGGATATTCGATGGCATTTTACAGACCTCATTGGGCCGCCAATTGAACAAGCCCACATTCCGGAGAAAATTTGCGCGACCTAGGCCATCGCTAGGGCCGCCGCAGCTGTTGGATGGGCAGTTCCGCCTCCGCCGTCCCGTCCGCTACCATTCCGCTCTGACCCGCGCACGGTTTTCCTGAAAACGGTNNTTGTTACGCCGCTGGAACATCGGCCTGCACCACCGCAACTGCGACGCAGGCAGAGAACAAACAAAATCGCCGCTGCTTTCACAACTTTTGATTCCGTATTCAATGTTGAACTGGTTGAACTTGAGGAACTAGAGCTTGAAGAGCCTGAACTCGAGGAGCTCGACCTGCTTGAGGATGCGGCCCCGCTTCCCGGTCCGCCACCGGCTGGCAAAAAAACGAGGGAAGACAAAAAACTCACGCCGATGTGCATCAACTTCATACTGAAGAATCCTGCGGATGACAAAGGATCAGTTATCGTTCTAGTGACTTCACCGGCGGAGCAGTCGTCTGTAACCGGTTTCGCTGCTATTATGGCACCCAAACCACCTAGCCGACTGTGATGCGAATCGCAGCGGGAAGCAAAAGACTTGAACTTTTGGGTTAAAAGGGAGGTGCTCCACCAGTTTTCGGCTGATGGTCGAATTGGCTGCGATTTCAGCTGGCCGATAAATCTCTTGGTAGGTGCGGCAGAGTCACAATAAATGATGTCCCGTCGACATCATTCGACAGTACGTTTACCGATCCTCTGTGCGCGTGGATAATTTCGCGCGAAATATAAAGGCCGATGCCGAGGCTCGTGCGCTCTGTATAGTTATTCTCGACGTTACTGGCGTTGACGGCAATACGGACCAGGGGGTCAAAAATGCTCCCGATCTTATCCGCCGCGATAGCTTTGCCGCGATTGTTAATCGAGGCTACGATATTGTCGCCAGCACTGGTTATACTTACCATCACTGGTGCATCTGGGCTACCGTGCTGGACCGCATTACCGATCAGATTTGACAAGACTTGGGCAATGCGGCTTTCATCAAAGATAGCCTCCAGTTTGGAGGGAGCGTGAAGCTCAATCATCCGCTCAGGATGAAATGTCCGCATTTCCTCGACCACCTCTACGCACACCGCTATAAAGTTGCTCTGCTTGACCTGGATAGGAATACCAGGCCCCAAGTGAGACCGCGTAAAATCAATCAGATCGCTGATCAATTTGCTCATGCGTTTGGTGCTGTTGAACATTCTGGTCGCCACAAGGACGTACTTCGGTGGGATATCGCCCGCCTGCATAAGCAAGGTTGAGCCGTTGACGACCGTCCCAAGCGGGTTGCGCAGATCATGACCAAGAATTGCAAGGAACATACTTTGCGATTGTTTTACCATCAATTCGTAGCGTGCAACTGACTCGGCCAAAGCTTGGTCGACAGCTTCGTTAAAGCGCATAATATCAGCCGTATACTCGGCCTTGTCCTCACCGATATTAGCGGCCCAAAGTGTCAGCACACTCGATCGAAGGGCGCGATATTCCGATACTAATTGCACTTTCGTATATCCCGACAGCAGGCGCGCTTCGGCATGAATTTCGGCGGCTGAGTCGAAAGGTCCACGCTTTCCCAGTCCCTTGGACTTGGCTGCGCGCTCATAATCGGATTGGGGTGTGGTTAGGTCTGCTGCAAAGGCTAACAGCATCTGGCGTGCGTGGTCACGCAACTCGGTGTCATCCATCGTCAGTGCGGGTGGTTCAATGGTGCGTGCGAAGTCTTCCCACGCTTGGAGAATTGGCTCCATTTTAGCGTGTATGAAAATACTCAGTGGATGCTGCGTCATTGCATTAAAACCTTTATTGCTCGCTCATCAGCGAGATAGGAATAGAACGAGTTTCACACTTAACAGACGCTGTCTCGCATCCAAGGGAAAATCGGACGATGGGTAAACGCGAAATAAAATTCAAATAGGCGCTAAAGCTAGGAGTAATGCTTATGGACAGGTAATCCGGGCAGGATTTTCTATTGTGATCCCTGCTAGCGATTGCCGAAGCACGAGGTGTAACTATTCTGTCAGGCATAAAAAAGGCAAGACCTTTGTCTTGCCTTCTAAATAAAGCTATCGGTTCAAACTCAGTCGAGCGAACCTGGCGGCCGCAATTAGGCCGGAACGATATTTTCAGCTTGCGGACCTTTTTGGCCCTTGGTAATCGTGAACCGTACTTGCTGACCTTCGACCAAGGTTTTAAAGCCGTTGGCAACGATGGCACTGAAGTGCGCGAAAACATCCGGACCCGATTGCTGCTCGATAAAACCGAAACCTTTTGCTTCGTTGAACCACTTAACGGTTCCAGTAACTGTACTAGACATAATTATTCCCAATAAAATAGATTGTGAGGCCCCTAAAGCGGGATCGTTGCGCAGGAAAGTGAGAGACTAATTAAACGCTACAGAACGAATTGCGAAGGGTGCAGTTTCGAGGTGGAGAGAATAAATATGAGGCTTGCTTACTTGCTGAAGATCAGCTTACTCCCTTTTTGGCAGCTGTCAACCTTTTTGCTCAGACTATCTTAGCCAGCAACGCTGGAAATGTGTGGAGAGTTGATGAGTTGCTGTTCGACTTCAATAAATGCGATGTGGCGCAGCAGGTGCGCCACATGCTTCTTACGTTATCGATGTGTCAGGTGTTTTTCTTTTACATGGCTTGCCAAACGCTCGCCGACCGTTTGCCACCGGATATTCTGAAAGAACGCGTCGATGTATTTCGCCGCCGCCGAACCAAAATCGATGTGGTAGGAGTGTTCATACATATCCATTACCAATAGCGGCGTAGTTTCGGGGGGGAAATGGGCGTGATCCGATAACCAATAGTTCTCCAGCGTGCCGAAGTGGTTGCTGTAGCCGAATACCACCCAGCCGGAACCGCCCGCCAAGCCTTGCGCAATTTTCCGGAATTCAGTTTCCCATCGGTCGAAAGTGCCGAACTGCTTGGCGATCGCCGAGCGCAATTCACCATCGGCTTGACCATTGCCGCCCAGGTTGTCGAAATACAATTCATGAAGAATGACCGATCCCGTGCGAATCAAATGCTCGCGCTTAAGCCCATTGTAAAGGAAAGGCGGCGTTTCCGGATTGGCCAAGGCCTGGTTCAATTGTATATTCACGGCATTTAGCGTCTTGACGGAACCGCTGTAGTTGTTTGCCCAATGGGACTCCAGCAACTTCGCGGAAAGGCCGTTTAATTTTGTCGGGTCGAAGGATAAGGGCTTAGGTTTGATTTCGTTAATCATCCAAGTGATTGGGAGGGCGCGGCGGCTACCTCAGCACTTGCAGCGGACGCAACCAGCAATCCGGCCGCAGCCGTTGCACCGGCCGCCAGAAAATCGCGTTTGTCGTGATCAATACGTCCGCGGCGGGAACAAAGATGAATTCCGCCTCCTTATCGATAAACCGCCGGATCAGCCAAGGGCAGGCAATGCGATCGATCTTGGGACGCTCGCGAGTGATCCATTTCATTTGAGTGTTCCTCGTCAGATGCCGGCGAGCGTAAATGCGAGTCCCACCAGGGCGCTCGCGGCAATTACCTTGATCACGCCGACCTTGTACCGGAACAGCGCTATGCCCGCTCCGAGCGCTATGAGCGCGGAAGGCCATTCAAATTCGCCCGCAAAACCTTGCGGCCAGAGGACGTGATAACCGAAGAAGATCGCGAGATTTAAAATCACCCCGACGACGGCGGCGGTGATGGCCGACAGCGGCGCCGTGAATTTCAAATCGTTGTGAGTGGTTTCGATAAACGGAGCGCCGGCGAAAATAAAAATGAACGACGGCAGAAAGGTAAACCAGGTCACGATGGTGGCGGCCACGGCGCCAGCAACGAATAAAAGCTCCGGGCCGAACACTGCCTTCAAATAACCGCCGACAAAACCGACAAATGCAACCACCATAATGAGCGGTCCCGGCGTGGTTTCGCCGAGGGCGAGGCCGTCGATCATCTGGGTGGGCGTCAACCAGCCGTAATGGCTTACCGTCCCCTGGTAAACATAAGGCAATACCGCGTAGGCCCCGCCAAAGGTAAGCAGAGCGGCTTTAGTAAAAAACCAGGCCATTTGCGTCAGCGTGTGATCCCAACCCCAATACGCCCAGAGCGCGCCCAAGGGCAGGGCCCACAACAGCAAACCGGTTACCAGAATGACCATCAAGCGGGACCAGCGAAACAGCGCATGGGCCGGCGTCGGCGTGTGGTCATCGATCAGCGCTGCGCCGAACGACTTGTTCGTTTTGCCATGTCCGCCACCGGCTTTGAAGTACTCGGGCCAAAAACGCCCGCCCAAAGAGCCAATCGCAGCCGCTGCGACAACTATGTAAGGAAAGGGCACATCGAGGGCAAAAATCGCCACAAACGCAGCGGCCGCTACGGCCCACATGACATTGTTTTTCAGCGCGCGGGAACCTATGCGATGGGCGGCCTGCACCACTATGGCCGTTACCGCCGGTTTAATGCCGTAAAACAGGCCGGCGACCCAACTGACGTCGCCGTACGCGATATAAATCCAAGAGAGCGCGATCAAAATAAATAGGGAAGGCAATACGAAGAGCGCGCCCGCTACAACGCCACCCCAGGTGCGATGCATTAACCAGCCGATATAGGTCGCCAACTGCTGGGCTTCCGGGCCTGGTAAAACCATGCAATAGTTGAGGGCGTGCAAAAAGCGCGTTTCGCTGATCCAGCGGCGGCGCTC
>DJFO01000157.1 GCA_002432555.1 Marinagarivorans sp. UBA5870 | reverse complement strand
TGGATTTTGGAACTCGCGCAACATCTGCTCAAACACCACTATTACGAGCCGCACTACAACAGCAAGAGCGGCCAGGTGCTGGCGTTCGACCGCATTTCGCTTTTCGGTCTGGTGCTCACGGAGCGCAAGACGGTGAATTACGGCCAGCTCGACCCGACGGAAGCACGCGAGGTTTTCATCCGGGCGGCGCTGGTGGAGGGCGCCTACGGTCAGCATCCATCTCGGCTGCACAAACCCGGCGGGGAGGATTTTTTTCTGCACAACCAGCGGCAGGTGGCCGAGGTGCAGGACCTGGAAGCGAAATCGCGACGCAAGGACATTCTCGTCGACGACGAGGTGATCTACCGGTTCTATGCCGAGCGGATTCCCGCCCAGGTGGTGAATTTCGCCGGCTTCGAGCATTGGCGCAAGCAGGCGGAACAGCAGCAGCCCGACCTGTTATTTCTGCCGCGGGGATTATTGATGCAGCACGGTGCGGCCGATATCACCGAGGCGCAGTTTCCCAAGAGCCTCGCTATTGAGGGCATGGAACTGCCGCTTTTTTATCATTTTGAGCCGGGGCACCCGGACGACGGCGTGAGCATAGGTATTCCCGCGACCATTTTGCACACGGTGCCGGAAGCGCGCTTGGAGTGGTTAGTGCCGGGCTTCCTCCGCGACAAATGCATCGCCCTGGTAAAAAGCTTACCCAAACAATGGCGCAAACAATTTNNAAAAGTCTGCCCAAACAATGGCGCAAACAATTTGTGCCCGTGCCCCATTACGTCGATCAGATGATGGCGCGGCTCAAGCCCGGCAAGGAGCCGCTGCTCACGGCCGTGCAGCGTGAGCTGGAGCGCCTGCTCGGCAAGCCACTGCCCAAGGATTTGTGGGGGGAAGTCGAACTGGATCCCTTTTACCGGATGAATATTCTGGTCCTGGATGACCGGGAGCGCGTTATAGACCGCGGCCGCGACCTGACGGCCTTGCGGGAGCGCTACCGCGGTCACGTGCAGTCCACCCTGCAGTCGGCCGGCGAAGATATTGAGCGGGAAAATATCACTCAATGGGATTTCGGCTCGCTCGAAACTTCCTGCACGCTCAAACGCGGCTCGGTGAGCGTGCGCGCTTTTCCGGCGTTGGTGGCGGAAAAAAATGGGATCGCCTTGCGGCTGCTGGATAACCCGGTCGAGGCGGAGGCGGCAAGCCTAGGTGGCGTCACTGCGCTATTGGCGATCCAGTTGGCCAGCACCATTAAGTATCTGCAAAAGGATCTGCTGAAAAACAAGGATATGGCCCTGAGTCTTATGAACCTGGGCAAACGCGATGAGGTGGTGCAGGACCTGCTGCACGCAGCCGTTTATCAGGCGTGTCTGCAGGGATTCGAGCTGCCGCGCACGGCCGACGCATTCGCTGCGGCGGTTGCGCGCGGCAAAAACACCGTCACCGCCTGGGCCAACCGCTACGAGCAATTGCTGCTGCAAGTGCTCGACCTGGTGGTGCAGATCAAAAAGAAAATGAAATCCAGCCCCAACGCTCTGCTGCTGGCAACGACGTTTGGCGATTTGCAGCAGCAAATGGATCAGTTGATTTATCGTGGATTTATGGCGGAGACGCCGTGGGAGTGGCTGGAGCAATTTCCCCGCTACCTCAAGGCCATTCTTGTGCGACTGGAAAAAGCGCCCATGGACGTTACACGGGACAAAACTCTGGTGCGTCTGTTACAGCAGTATTGGGAAAAACACCAGGCGCGCCTGGCAAAAGAGGGCGGGGCGGTGTACCGCCAGCACGCCGCGTGGCAACAGTATCGCTGGTTGCTGGAGGAGTTGAGGGTGTCTTTGTTCGCGCAGACTCTCAAGACCCGCGTGCCCGTGTCGGAAAAACGATTGGATAAACTCTGGTTGGAAAGTTTGACCTAGGCAGGCCAATCGGGTTCGCGGCGCCGGCCGTTCGCCTTTCATTAAGGGCCTTATAGGGTCCCCTTGCGTCACAGCTTGGTAGCTGATAGCTGATAGCTGATAGCTGATAGCTGATAGCTGATAGCTGATAGCTGGCAGAATGCATGAGCATGCGCCCATCATAACGAGGAATCTATAGTCGTTTTGGACTAATGCGTTCCAACGAGCCCCGATACTATACTCCCGGACCAAGGACTCCCTTGATCGGCCGCAGCGACTTATTTTGTACGCTGACGTTTTTTCAAGCGGCGTAGGCAGCCAGGGTGCGCCATTATGTGGCGCGGAGTTGTCCACTATTTCTTACCTGAAACCTGCACAATGCGCTCAGCAGTCTCCTACTCGATCCCTTCTCTCGGTCGTCATTCGCGGATGTCTGCGCTGATGCTCATCCTGATTTTTTTTGCGCACAGCGTGAGCGGATCGCCAGCGCAGGCGGAAAAGCTGGGTAGGTCAGAGTATTGCGGTTTATGTCACACGGAGATCTACCAGCAGTGGAATGCGTCCACTCATCACTTCTCATCCTTTAATAATCCCATCTACCGCAAAGTTATCTTGGAAAATGTCGGCAAGGAAAATCGCGAGGTCCTCGAATTTTGTGCTAACTGCCACGACCCTTTGCTCAAAATGCAGGGGCCCACGGAGCTAGACTTGGCGAGTTGGCAGGCAAACTCCGGCATCACCTGCCTGTCGTGCCACCGCATGGCAGATATTCAGGAAAAAAACGGTGAGTACACAATCAAAGAACCATTTTTGCACCCATTTTCCTTGGCGGAAAGTCCGATTTTGCAGTGGACTCACGGAGCGCTGTTAGAGCTCTCGCCTTGGTTGCACCGGGAGGTGCTCAGTGACCCGCAATACCGCACGCCGGAATTTTGCGCTACCTGTCATACCTTGGAGGTCCCCGAGCGCATCAACGGCCATGGGGATCTCCAATTATTCTCGGAATACGAATCCTGGCAAACGAGTGCCTTCGCGCGAGGCGACAATCAACAGCCGGTGCAAAGGTGCCAGGACTGCCATATGCCCCTGGTTTCCGCTGTGGACCCGGCAGCGAAAGATGGCAAGATTCACGACCATTCCTTTGCCGCTTCGCACACGATTCTTCCGCTGTTCAACCGCGATTTTGACCAACTGGCTAAGGTGGAATCATTCCTTAGGCGGGATATAGTAAAAATTTTCCTGCAGGCGGTCGCGGTTGANNGCCGAGAATCACACCTCGAGCTGGATATATCGGTAAGCAACATTGGTGTTGGGCATCATTTTCCCGGTGGAACTGCCGATTCGAACGAAGCCTGGTTATCCTTCGAATGGTTTGACGAGCGCGGCGTGCTGGTGGGGTCGCAGGGTGCCCCCTTACCAGACGGCCGGCTGCCCCCCGACGCGATTCGGTTCGGCTCGGACTTTTTCGATCGACATGGTAGGCCCACAAGCCGCGGAACTACCACGACGCAAGCGGTGGTCCGTGGTAAGGATAGCCGCATTCCACCAAATTCCAGTGTGAATGTGCGTGTTTCACTTCCCGGCCCGCAGCCGCGAGGCTCACAATTCGAACTCAAGATCCGTCTCAACTGGCGCAAATACGATCCCAACTTCATCGCCTGGGTTTTTGATGGCCGTCCTATTCCCGAGGTGCCCGTTACTGTTCTGGCAGAGGAATCGATTCGATTTCAGTTCCGGGAGCAGAAAAAGGGGCGGAATCAATTTCGGTAAATTCTCAAACCGTCCAATCATCAACCGAGGAAAGCGATTATGGCATCTTCGAAACACTCGAAAGTTGCACTTATAGCGCTGCCACTTGCGCTGATCTACTCGTCCGCAAGCTTTGCCGGCAACTGGAATGTGCCGATTAAGGCGCGCGATCTTGTCAACCCCGTAGCGGTCACGAGTGAAACCGTGGCAGAAGGCGCAAAAATATACAGTGTCCATTGTACCGCCTGCCACGACGAACAAGGGCGCGGGGTGGGCAAGGACGTCGATTATTCATTGCAGAGCATTTTAACCATACCTTCCCAGCCAGGTAACTTACCTCTCGGTGATGGCGAACTCTNNCTCTATTGGAAAATTACGCATGGCATCGGCAAAATGCCTTCGTTTGCCGGCGTACTCACCGATCGGGAGCGCTGGCTGATGGTGAACCACATTCGCACTCTTCCCCCGGAAGAATGACCTTAAGGCTGGCGATACCCTTCGCTCTCGGGCAGTTGCTCTGGTGTGCCTCCGTCAATGCATTTCTTGAAGATGTTACCGACCAGTGTGGCATTTCATTTCGACACACCAACGGAGGTTTCGTCGACTCGCGGCAAATGCCGTCGCGGTGGATGCCGGAAAGCCTCGGCTCTGGCGTGGCAATTTTTGATCTCGACGCCGATGGCGACAACGACATTCTCCTGATCAACTCGAGCGGGTTCGACGGGGTCCGCGGATCCCACGGCGGTTATCTGGCCCTGTACAAAAATTTGGGCGATTGGCGGTTTATCGATGTCGCCGGCGATATGGGGCTTGATTTGTCTCTTTACGGAATGGGCGTGGCGGTCGCTGACTTCGACGGCGACTGGGATCCTGATCTGCTCATTTCCACCTTAAATGGCCTGCATTTATTTGAGTTGGACAAGGGCCGCTATCACGATGTCTCGGAAAAAACGGCAGTGCGTGTAGCGGGCCCGAAAGAATCCGGCCTCGGTTGGACGACGGGTGTTGGCTTTTTCGACGCAGACAACGACTCGGATTTGGATATCATGGCCATCCGCTACCTGGATTGGTCGCCTGAGAACGACGTCTTTGTCACCTACGATTCGGAACACAAGGTTTATGCGTCGCCTCGAGCTTATGCCGGACTTCATCCGCTATTGCTGCGGCAAACAAATGGGAAATATGCCGACGTCAGTGGTGAGGCCGGTATTGCCGTTCCCGGAAAATCCCTCGGTCTGGCGTTTTGGGATTTTGATGACGACCGTTTGCTGGATGTCGTCATAGCCAATGACACAACAGAAAATTTTCTTTTTCGAAACCTCGGTGGCGGAAGGTTTGAAAATATTGCGTTGCAAGCGTCGGTGGCATTCGATGCGGACGGCGATGCAAGAGCGGGCATGGGGATCGACATCGCCGATCTGATGAATGATGGTCGAGCCGCGATCGCCATTGGAAACTTCAGCGGCGAGCCAACGTCGGTATTTCAACAATATGACCTCTGGCACTTTCAGGAGCGCAGCCGTGAGACGGGCGTGCGAGCCGAAACCCTCGCTGATTTGACATTTGGCTTGGTATTTTTGGATTTAGATCTCGACGGTTGGCAGGATATGGTGGCAACAAACGGCCACGTGGAGCCGACGGTGTCGGATACATTTCTCGAGCAGACGTTTCAACAGCCCCTGCGATGCCTAAAAAATAACGGTTCCGGTCGATTTCTGCCGTGGTTGCAGGAAACAACGGCGCTCTCAAATCCAATGGTCGGACGTGGACTGGCCTATGGCGATCTTGATAATGACGGTGATCTCGATTACGTTGTAAACAATATCAACGATGTGGCTTTTTTGTATCAGAATACATTGTATGACGAAGTCAACTCTAAGCGCCAGAATAATTTTTTGCGGATAAAGTTATTGGGAGACGAAAAAAATAAATCAGGACTGGGGGCAAAGGTAACTGTAAAATATAACGGTAAAGTACAGTACCACGATCATTCGATCTACCGCGGATATTTGTCTACTGTTGAAGATATTGTTCACTTTGGTTTAGGCGTTGATCAATCTGTGGATACCCTAACCGTTGTATGGCCGGATGGTAAAATTCAAAACCTGAATAATGTGAAAGCGAATCAGGTGCTCTCCCTTAACTACCGCTTCGCCGGGGCGAACAGCGCAGAAAAAGAAACCGAGTCCGATGACAACNNACGTACGCTTCCACATAAATTTTCCCAGGCCGGCCCTGGCATAGCGACAGGAGATGTTAATGGAGATGAGCTCGAAGACTTTATTGTTGGCGGATCTTCTTTGTTTGATGAGACAGTATTTCTCCAACACCAGAACGGAACTTTTACATCATCGACCCTTGTAACAAAAACCGAAAGAAAATCTGAAGACCAAGG
>DJFO01000052.1:10669-11091 GCA_002432555.1 Marinagarivorans sp. UBA5870 | reverse complement strand
CAATTAGAGTGCGACGATAGCCTCGAGTGGTTTTTTGACGCGGACCTGGTGGGCAGCGTGGTACAGAACGTGATCGTCAACTGCTCCCGTTATACACGTAAACAAGTAATGGTCTGTGCCAAGGTGGAAGACGATTTTTTGCGGATCACCGTCGCGGACGACGGCGGCGGGTATCCACCCAGCATGCTCGAAGCGCCCTCGATGNNTGGTGCACAATGCTGAGGTTAACGAGGGCAATACCCACCTCGGATTGTACTTCGCCGAACAGATTGCCCGCCTGCACAAGCAAAAAAACCGCGTGGGTTACATTCGCCTGGAAAACGGGCCACCCCTGGGGGGCGGGTCGTTCAATCTGTTTTTGCCTTAGCGGCACCGCGCGGCAGGGGAGGGCATGGCTGGCGCAGCGGCAGGCGAATGGAAAA
>DJFO01000052.1:941-10635 GCA_002432555.1 Marinagarivorans sp. UBA5870 | reverse complement strand
CCTTCTGCACCGCGTCGGTCATGCCCGGGCCGTTGTCTTGGATTTCGATCAAAACCTGCTCCTTTTCCATAACCAAGCGCAAATTGATGGTCGGGTTGCCGATGGGTGTCACAGCGCTTTCGAAGGCCTGGGCGGCATTCAAAAGGAGATTGAGCAGCACTTGTTGAATCTCCGACGCGGAACATTCCACTCGCGGCAGGTTGGGATCAAAATCGCGGATGATAAACGGCATGGGCAGGCTGCCCTTATTTTTCAATTCGAAGGTGTTGGTCGCCAGTTCCAGGCTCTCATCCACCAGGGCTGCCAGATTTTGTTCGGCAAAGGCCGCGTTGTGCGCGTGAGAAAATTCCAGCATGGTCTTGACGATCCTGGCGGCGCGCTCGCTCGCTTGTTGAATGCCATCGAGGAAACGGGAGATCTCCCGTTTCTCCCAGTATTGCACCAGGTCGTGGAAGGGAATCTTCAGTTCTTCCGCCGTCTGTATGTTGGCGGCGAGCGCTGGTGAAAGGCGCCGGTTGATCGTCTGCAGATTGCTGATGATCGCCGCAAGCGGATTGTTGATCTCATGGGCAAGGCCAGCCGCCATTACACCGAGGCTCAGCATTTTTTCATTTTGGATCAGCGACCTCTCCATGCGCACTCGCAAGGTGACGTCCTGCACGAGAATAACCGCGCCCGTCGTGTCTGGGGATACCAGCGGTTGGATCGTCAGGTCGAGATATCGTGTGTCCGCGCCGCGGCCGAAAGCTATGGCTTCGCGCACGTAAGCCGCACCTTTGGCGATAGTGGTGCGAATCTGTTCAGCGGGAATTGGCGGGGCGTCGTAAACGGCGGAAATTTTTTGACCGAGTGCCCGCTGGCTGCTCAAG
Organism: Marinagarivorans sp. UBA5870; assembly: GCA_002432555.1. The sequence goes on along the minus strand of DJFO01000052.1, from coordinate 9,766 downwards.
CCGGTGATTTCCTCGGCGGCAATATTCCAGTGGGTGACATAACCTTCAACCGTCACACCTATGATTACTGTGGGCAGGGAGTTGATCAGGCAGCTGAGGTAGTCGCGGGTCTCTAGCAACAATTCTTCCGTCGCTTCGTGACGCGCGATTTCCCTGTGCAGTTGAAATTTGGTTTTTTGCAGAATCGGGTCCAGCTCATTGGAGTCCGGTCGATGGCGAATGTATTTGATCGTGAGCCAGAGTATGACGCCCGCCTGCAGCAGGGACACGACCAGCAGAACATAAACCCACCAGGAAACACCCGCGGCATTCTGTGAGGTTGCTGCCTCCGCCCGAACAAGAACGCAGAAAAACAGCGGAAGCAGTAGAGAACGATGTTTCATAAACTCACTAAATTGGCGCATCAGACAGCCAATTTAGCAAAATGTGGCGGGTCGGACCAAGCCGGGGAGACGCGACCGAAGCGATCGATGATTGACAGGTCAGCTTATTTCAGTAGAATGCGCGGCCTCGACCGGGTGGTTAGCTCAGTTGGGAGAGCGACGGCCTTACAAGCCGTAGGTCACAGGTTCGATCCCTGTACCACCCACCATTTACAGGGAATCCAGCCTTCAAGGACGTTGTATGGCTTTCGCGGACCGGTAGTTCAGTCGGTTAGAATGCCGGCCTGTCACGCCGGAGGTCGCGGGTTCGAGCCCCGTCCGGTCCGCCATTTCTTCGCAGGGTCCTGCCTCGGCAAGAGCATCCCTCGCGGAATTTTTTCCCCCTGGCCCGCGTGCGTTTCCTTTAGTTAAAGAAATTCCGCGTCTGCTCTGAATAATGCCGCCTTGTTTATCCAAAAATCCGCGGTCTTTCTTCCCTTCGCGGAACGTTTGTCTGCTTTACCTGCCATTTCTCCTGTCGCATACTCGGATTCGCCGCCCAGCGTAAGAAAGTTGTCACAGTCGGCGGATATTCTTGCGCAGTTCGCACAGTCTCGCCCGCACGGGAATTCTCTCCGTCGGGTGGAGTCGTACACCACTGTCGCACTCGCCGCTGAGCATGAACCCTGTCAGCTCATATCAACGCGCGGGCCGCCCTGCGCGGGTCGCCCTACTCGGGTCGCCCTACGCGGGTCGCCCNNAAAGACAGAAGACCAGAAGGAGAATCAGGAGATTCGTATGCACGACTATGTGGAAGAGTTATTGGAAGAATTCGATTTTGATGATGGTGAACTCGACCAGGAAGAATTTCTCGACGAATTCGTTGAAGTATGATCGCGTCGCGTAGACCGGGTCGCGCAGATCGGGTCGCGCAGACCANNNNCTTCGCCAGCCCCCTCCGCTTTCTTTTTAACGCCAGTCTTCTATCGTTAATACGATAGCTGTGTGATTGCCGCTCGGCGCGTGCCGCCAGAGGCCGGCATTGTGGCAGCTCTGTGCCCAGTGTTCTGTTTCTGCGCATTTCGCGCTACCCTATGACGCATCTAATCGGTGGGTGGCGGTTGCCTCGCCGTCAAACATTGGGTTGGCGTCAACAAAGACTTTTGTTCATGTTCTTATTCGATTCGGAAAAAGCGCAGGCGGTCCTGTTTTTCGGCAAGGAAAGTATTTCCAAGGAACTGCTTTACCCCGAATTGGAGGCCCTGTTGGATGGTTTTGTGCCGCTGGAGGAATGGGCCGGGAGCAATCAGAAGGCCGCTTATGTTGAATTCAACCACGAATTCGTCGTAGTGGCCGCCGTGTTTTTCACCATGAAGTTCGACGCAAAAGGGGCGGTTGACTCCGCTTGGAACCTGCCCCTGGTGGATATGGCCCGCACCACCACTCGCGGCCCGGACATGGGGGCCGGCCCCATCCATATCGCCTGCGCCAGCCAGTGCCCCATCGCGTATTTCAAGGATTGGCTGTGGGACCCAGACCTCACGCCCCAGAGCAATCATCTCAAACAAATCAAACGCGCCCTCAAGCGCAACCGCCTCGGGGTGCATTTTCGCAATAATCAGGCTGGCGGAGAGGAAAAATTGCCGGCTGATCTCCAGCGGCTCGAGCTGCAATTCAGCCAGCAATTCAACAAACAGTACGAACAGGTCATGCGCGAGCAGATGGCGCAACTGCTCGAGGGCCAGCGCAGCCGTATCGCCTCTATGACGTCCGATAAAGATCAGGCTATGGACGCGATGCGCGCAGAGCATGCGCGGGCGATCGCTGCCCTGGAAACCCAACTGGCAGCGCGTGAGGCTCAACTGCAGGACGCCCAGGCGCGCACGCGGGAGCTGAGCGCCACCATCGACGGCCAGATCCAGAAAATCGAAGGCTTGCGAGAATATTACGAACACAAGCTGCGCCGCAGCCAGGGCAGCGAGGCGGAATCCCTTGAGGCGGTGAAGGTTCGGCTGGAGGCACAGCTCAATGCGAAGGTCACCGCGGCCACCGCCCAGTTACAGGAGCTCCTGAAAATGAAGGAAGTGGAGCTGCTGTATCGGAGTGAACACGAAGAGCAGCTGCGCCAAGATATTGCTCGGCTGCGGCGGGAGCAGCAAGAATTCCAGGCTAATAGCGGCAATCAGTTCCTCGAAAAACTCAGCCGCAAAGGGGTTAATTTCGTCACTTACCAACCCGGTGCCGGCCATATCACCATTCCCTATTCGGAGATGGAGCACTTTCTCGACAACCCATCCGCCTTTACGGCTTCATATTGCGGCGTCAGCGAAAAACTTTACCTCGCCTGGCTGAAACATTACCAAACACCGGTCTGCGCCGCCCTCGACGAGCAGGGCGAGATTTGCGCGGCCGATCTGCCGCGGGTGGTCAACCCCGCGGAATTTGTTCCTGGCGAGAGCGACTGCTGCGAAAAACACGGGCGGCAAAAGTCCGGCAAGCTGAAAGCGAGTTGAAGCGCATCAGTGTCCAGCGGCACCGCAATCTCCGACATTTCTCTTTTACCTGAGCACTGGCCCGCGCTTCCAATAGCGCAAGTGGCGCGTCTGGCTCCCGTACAAACCCTGCGCTGGGCGCAGGTCGAGGCTTGCGGGATACAAGTCGCGGTCAAACGGGAGGATCTCCTGCACCCGCATCTGGGCGGCAACAAGTTTTACAAACTGCACGGTCATTTGCGAATAGCCAGTTCCGTCGCCGCCCGCTCGATACTCAGTTTTGGCGGTGCTTTTTCCAACCATTTGCTGGCCCTGGCGGCGGCGGGGGCCGCGCTGAAGGTTCCCACCCTGGGTGTGGTGCGGGGAGATCGGCCGGCGGATTTGAGCCCGACTTTGCGCGATGCCGCGGCTCTCGGAATGGAGCTGGTTTTTATTTCGCGCGCGGAATACAGGCGCAAGGAGGACGCTCAGTGGCAGGCTGACCTGCGCGCGCGTTTCCCGGGCAGCTACTGGATTCCCGAAGGCGGCGGTGATCTCACAGGCGCGGCGGGTTGTAGGGTCTGGGCGGCAGCCGCCATCGACCTCGCACCGTGGCGGCCGAACTGCATCTGCCTCGCCGCGGGAACCGGCGGGACAGCGGCTGGGGTACTGGCGGCGAGCCCGGTGCCGGTCCAAGCGGTGCTCGCGCTGAAGGGGCGCGTCGCCGAAATCGCGGCGCTGCGAGGCAGAATATTGGCGCAAGCACAGGCCCTGCGGGCGTCTCAAGCCGATTTGCCCGGGTTATTGCCCGCCCTGTCTTTGGAAAGCAACTATCATTGTGGAGGGTATGCGCGATTTCCTGCCGAGCTGCGTCGTTTCGCGGCGGAGTTCGAGGCGGAAACAGCGCTGCCCTTGGACCCGGTTTACACGGCGAAGCTGTTTTGGGGTATAGCGCACCTGGCTCGCCAAGGCCACTGGCCGCCGGGCACACGAATTTTGGTGCTGCATACCGGCGGCTTGCAGGGCAAGCGGGGATACTTTTCCTCCTAGGGAATGCTTTCCCTCCTAGTCGTCTGGCGGCACCTCCGAGTTGGCGGGTCGCCTATGAAAGCTCAATCGTCTCACCGAGATTCATCGTCGCAGGACATACTGCAGACGGCGCAGGCCTTTGTGCCCCTATCCGCCTTAAAATCAAGTTATCTCGAATTTTTATTGCAGCAGGCGAGCATCGACTACGTGTGCGCCGGCCAGCGGCTGTTCGATCGCGGCGTCTGCGACTACTGGCATTTCTACCTGCTGCACGGTCGGGTCAACCTGGTTCACGCCTCGGGTTTTACCGAAACCGTCTCGGCCCGCGACACCCTTTATCCACTTGCCAACGAGATGCCACGCCCCTGCGATGGCATGGCGGACACGGACTGCACCGTGCTGAAACTCGATTCGGATCGGTTGGACCGAATTCTCAGTTGGAGTCAAATCGACGACTACCTGTTGAGTGAGTTGTGCGTCGAGCGCGACTACGACGAAGATATCGCCTGGATCAAAACGGTCCTCAACTCCAACCTTTTTTACAAGGTCCCGCCGGTGAACGTCGAACGTATTCTCGACCGCATGGTGCCCCAGGTGGTGTTAGCGGGAGAGGTGATAGTGCGGCAGGGCGAAATTGGCAATTGCTGTTACTTCATCAAGGAGGGCGCCGCCCGGGTGACCCGGCGCGAGGCCAACGCCAACCCGACGCACTTAGCGGATATAGGTGTAGGCCGCTGTTTCGGGGAGGACGCGCTGGTCTATGAAACTCTGCGCAACGCGACCGTCACCATGGTGACCGACGGGGTGCTGATGCGTTTGAGCAAGGAGGACTTCAAAGTTTTATTAATCGAGCCGGAAGTGGAGGAAGTGTCCGAAGCGGAAAGCCAAAAATTGGCGGACGAACCTGTGTTCATCGACGTGCGCACCCAAGGCGAGTACGACGAAGGGCATTTGGCGCTGGCTGCCAATGTGCCGCTCGGTCTGCTGTCCCTGAAAAAACGCCTGTTGCGGCAGGATGTCACTTACGTGCTCTATTGCGATACGGGCCGGCGCAGTCGCGCGGCGGCCTATCTTTTAGGCAAGCAGGGCTACAATACGCTCGCGCTCAAAGGTGGCCTCGTGGGCGCAGGCATGCAGTATCAATTGGTGCGCGACCTCAGTTACATGCTGCGCGATGGAAGGGTATTCAAGGGTTGACATCCAGTGCCCGCGCGGCACATTCCGGCCAGTCATCCGGCACAATCAGCAAGCGCTGGCCATCCCCGGGCTGCTGCAGCATGACCGCCGCGGAGGAGTTCGCGAAATGGCGGTGCAGGGCCGGCATGAGTTCGCTTGTGCTTGCAGCGGTCGCCGCCGCACCGCCACCGGCGAGCCATCGCTCCCTTGGCAACCAACACCAGGTGGCATCCCCAGCAAATTCCGCGAGATTAGCGAGCGTCAGCCAGTATCCCGGCGGCGTCGCGGCGATCCAGTCGTCCGCCAGAGACAGGTGCGCGGGCCAGGGGTGAAACAGCACACCCTTCACCCAGAACAAGCGGCGTTCAGGCGGTTCTTCGAGCCGATTACTCAGAGGCAGCTGCCGCTCACGCAGGTGGGTGAGCTTGCGATCGAACCGGTCCTGCAGGCCCGGCCCGAGCCAGTACGATCGCCCGTCCCGCTGCACCCCCAAATAAAACTTCACCGCCGTCTCCAGATGAACAAGAGCGCGATCTCTCCGCAGCAGGAAGTCAATTTCCCCCAGCGTTACTCGGCCGCGCTCGCTGGACTCGTAGATCGCTCGATTGTGGTCGATCAGACAGCCGTGGTGATGGGGTCCGCGCTGCAAATAAAACAAAACCAGCCGCTCGAAATAGAGTCCGAGTCGCTTCGGCGGATCCCGCAGCGGCGCGAGTTGGCCGGGCGTCGCGTCCAATTCCCACAGCCATCGCGCGACCGCCGCCGCGTCGTCCCAGGGGATGAAACGATGGTGCGGTGGCAGCTCGCGCACCAGGTCGTACTCCGGCGACAATACCCAGCAGAGATCCCGCACACAGGGGTCCAAAAAACATTCCGGCGGCGGCGGCGCCGGGTCTGCCAAACGGCTCGAAGACATGGAGTGCCCGGTTGGAAAAAGAGTGGTGGGCGGCGCTGCGCGCCGGTTCAGCGCCATTCCGGGTGGATAGAGCGCGGCGATTTCCTGATAATAGCGCCCTTTGGGCTTGGACAAACCGACATGAGTCAATTTTCCAAAATCGGCCTGGTCGGTCGCTTGGGCAGTGAAGCGGCTTATTACTCCCTGCAGCGGTTGATTTTATTTCTGCAGAAACAGGGTGTAGAAATTTTCCTCGACGAGGAGACCGCCGCTTCGGCCCCGGTGACCAAATTGCCCCGCCTGGAGCGGGACGCGCTGGCGGACCAGTGCGATCTGGTGATAGTGGTCGGCGGCGATGGCAGCCTCTTGAGCACCGCACGTTCCATGTGTCGAACAGGAGTGCCTCTATTGGGAATCAATCGGGGGCGCCTCGGATTCCTCACCGACATAATGCCAGAGGAGATCGAGCGCAAAGTCGGCGCCGTGCTGGAGGGCCGCTATATCGCCGAGCAGCGTTTCCTGCTCGACTGCGAAGTTTATCGCGGGGGCCAGCTGATGAGCAGCGGCACCGCGCTGAATGACGTGGTGCTGCACCCGGGCGAGTACATCCGTATGATCGAGTTCGAACTTTATATCGACGGCGAGTTTGTCTATCGCCAGCGGTCGGATGGCCTGATCATTTCCACCCCAACCGGCTCTACCGCCTACGCCCTCAGCGTGGGCGGGCCGATCATGCACCCCGGTTTAGACGCGGTGGTGGTGGTACCGCTCAACCCGCATACGCTCAGCAGTCGGCCCATCGTCGTGCACGGGGACTCCACCATCAAGGTGGTGGTCGGCGATCAGCGCGACATTCGCCCCCATGTAACCTGCGACGGTCAAACCCATCAGGTCACGACGGTGGACGACGAGATCATAGTGCGCAAAAAGCCCGAGCATTTGTGTCTGATCCACCCAGAGGACCACGATTTTTATCAAATCTGCCGGACCAAGCTCGGCTGGGCGGCCCACTCCGGCAACGGTTTTGATTGAGGAGGACCGATGGCGCTGGATCCGGCTGGCTACGACATCATCGGCGACATCCACGGTTGTGCTAACACCTTGGAAAAGCTCTTGTGCAAGCTCGGTTACAAATGCAGCAATGGTGTTTATCGCCATCCGGAGCGCCGGGCGATATTTCTTGGCGACGTGGTCGATCGCGGACCGCACATCCGTGAGGCCTTGCATCTGGTGAAGGCGATGGTGGACGCCGAGGCCGCCGAATGCGTTCTCGGCAATCACGAATTCAACGCGATTTGTTACACCACGCCGGCGCCCAACGGAACGGGGCACACCCACGTGCGCGCCCACACTTCCCGGCACAATCGCCTGATTGCCGAGACCCTGGAGCAGTTTGCCGGACACCCGGAGGAATGGCGGATGTTTCTCGCCTGGTTCAGAACCCTGCCGCTTTTTTTGGAGAAACCCGGATTTAGGGTGGTGCACGCCTGCTGGGACCAGAATCTGATCGACGAGTATTTGCGCCGCTACGGTACCAATCGGGTGAGCGACGACCTGGTCGTCGAATCCCTCGATCCGCACAGTTTTGCCAGTCAAGTTTTTGACCGGCTTACCCGCGGGACTGGGATTCCACTTCCGGCAGGTACCACTATCACCGGCCGCGACGGTTATGTGCGTGAAACGTTCCGCACGAAGTTCTGGGCCAGCAATCCGAAAACCTACCGAGACGTAGTGTTCCAGCCGGATCCTTTGCCCGAGCACATCGCCGACCGCGCGCTCTCGCCGGTCGAAAGCGAGCAGCTGCTGCGTTATCCGGTCGATGGGCCACCGGTGTTCGTCGGCCATTATTGGTTGCAGGGACGGCCGCGGCCGCTGCGTCACAATGTCGCCTGCCTCGATTACAGCGCGGTGAAATTTGGCCGGTTGGCCGCCTACCGATTCGACGGCGAGACTAAATTATCCGCCGAAAAATTTGTCTGGGTGTACGTGGACCCGCCGAACTAGGGGCCGGGCATTATTTCCGCGGGGCCTGCCGCGAATTTTGTTGCTCTGCAACCGATTCGCCGCCTGGACCGGAGGATTTTATGAAGTGCATTTACCTGAAAGCGTGCTAGGGCAGGTGGGTGGCAAAGAGACGCTCGTATGAACATGATTAAATTGTGCAGCTTTGCACCGGGGCAGAACCTGGCTACCCTGCGCCGCCAGCTGGATGAGCGCGGCCTCGATTATCAGGTGCGCGAAACCGCTGGAGTGGCGGAGTTGTGGGTGGTCGACCGGCAACTGGACGCGGCGGCCGGCGTGCTCGATCAACTGCGGCGCCCGACGCGAACACCCGCCGCCGGCGCGACAGCCGCGGCGGTTTTGCGCACTTGGCCGCTGACTCTCGTAACGGTGGCACTCGGCTGCTGCGGTTTTCTCTTGGCGGCGCTGCGGCCAGACTGGCTTGGATATCTCACCTTCACGGCGGTCGATGATTCGATTTCCTACCTGGTGTTTCATTCGCTGGCGGAGACCTACGCGGTAAAACACGAGTGGTGGCGCCTGTTGACCCCGGCTTTTCTTCATTTCGGTATCTGGCACATCCTATTTAATGCGCTCGCCATGTGGGAGCTCGGTCGCAGGATCGAGTTTGTGCTTCCCTGGCGTTGGTATGTCGCGATTTTGTTGGTGACCGCACTGGCGGCCAACGTCGCCCAGCACGCCTTGAGCGGTGCCGATATTTTCGGCGGGCTTTCGGGGGTGGTGTTCGGTTTGTTCGGCGTCATAGCGCCCTTGCACAAGCGCAGCCGATCGCCCGTGCTCGACCTGCCGCGCGGGGTCTACGTGCTGGCCCTCGTCTCGCTGGTGGTACTGCCGATGGTGCTCGAAAGCGCCGTCGGCATTCATGTGGCC
>DJFO01000052.1:388-932 GCA_002432555.1 Marinagarivorans sp. UBA5870 | reverse complement strand
CGCTTCTCTCTCGCGGAATTCCGTATGAATCAAACTTCCATGCCTGATATGCTCGCGGCTGTAACGCCCGAGGTTTACCAAAATTTCAAACGTGCCATAGAGCTGCGCAAATGGCCCGACGGCCGTCGGCTGTCACCCGAGCAGTTGCAGATTTGCCTACAGGCGGTAATTGCCTATGAACACAGGCACCTCCCGCCGGAAGAACGCACCGGTTACATACCTCCAAAAACGGAGCCCTGTGCGGACGACTCCCATATTCACACCCACGAAACGCCCATCAAGTGGCGGGAATGAAACGTTTCCGCCCCGCTTCAATTCTGCAATAGAGGCTTCATTATGTTCGGTGCGAACCCAAAAACCATTTATCTAAAAGATTACCAGGCGCCGGATTTTTGGATCGAAACAACCCGCCTGCGCTTTGAGTTGCGCGAGCACTACACCGAGGTGCACGCGCACTTGAGCTTGCGCCGCAACGGCGACCACCGGCGGCCGCTGCAACTGCACGGCCAGGAGTTGGAGTTGCGGGAATTGCGGCTCGACGGGG
>DJFO01000052.1:0-334 GCA_002432555.1 Marinagarivorans sp. UBA5870 | reverse complement strand
CAGTGCGAGGCGGAAGGCTTCCGCAAAATCACCTATTACTTGGATCGGCCCGATGTCTTGAGCGTGTTCACCACCACCCTGGTTGCGGACGCGTCGGCTTTTCCGATTTTGCTTGCCAATGGCAATCGAATAGAGGCGGGCGCGAATGCGGACGGTACTCACTTTGCCACTTGGCACGACCCGTTTCCCAAGCCGGCGTATTTATTCGCCCTGGTTGCCGGCAATCTCGCCTGCGTCGAAGACCGTTTTGTCACCCAGAGCGGTCGTGCGGTGGCCCTGCAGATTTTCGTCGAAGAGAAAGACCGCGATAAATGCGGCCACGCGCTGCAGTCCT
>DJFO01000020.1:5794-7733 GCA_002432555.1 Marinagarivorans sp. UBA5870 | reverse complement strand
GTCAAGCTGAGCCGCGACCGGTTCGCCTCAGCGCGGGAGGGTCCGGTGGGCCGGGTCGAAACCATGCATGTAGTTAGCCCACTGCAGGCCGACGACAGCCCCCTTGATCGAGGGGAGCATCGCCAGCGGCATCACCAGCGCCGCGCAACCCGTGTCCGCGGAAAATCGGGAGGAAATGTGCAGCAGAGGTTTGCGGTTGAGCAGATCGATCAGGCCGGCGAGTTTATTTTTGTGCTTGTGCTGCAGCACATAATCATACAAGGCGGGCTGGCGAGCCTTGACCAACCGGGCGAGTGCGATGGTGGCCTCCACGTCCGAGTAGGCGTCGTGTGCGGCCTCGTGGCGGATACCGTTGGCGGCCGTCAGCAACTCCAGACGGAAGCTGACCTTCCCGTCCACCACCGGCCATTCGATGCCGTTGGGTCGCAAGGCGTAACACAGGCGCACCATATCGATGATGTCCCACCGGCTGTTGCCGTTCGCCCATTCGCGTTCATAAGGGTCGTAGAAGTTGCGGTATAAGGTATAGCGCGTGACTTCGTCGTCGAATCGGAGCGAATTGTAACCGACGCTGCAGGTGCCCGGCTCGGTGAATTCGCGGTAAATCCGCGCGATGAATTCCGCCTCGGGCACACCTTCGTTCAAGGCTTTCTGCGGGGCGATGCCGGTGATCAGGCAGGCTTCCGGCTGGGGCAGTATGTCCGGTGCCGGGCGGCAGAAGAGCCGCAGGGGCTCGCCGATGATGTTCAGGTCCTCGTCGGTGCGCACACCGGCAAACTGGGCCGGACGGTCCACGGAGGGATCGGTGCCCCAGGTTTCGTAGTCGTGCCAGTAAAAGGTACCCATGGCTTGGCTCAGGTCGTGCAAAGCGCAAGAGCTTAACATGTCGCAGGAGATTTCGTTATACTGCGCCCCGTCTGCGATCAGAGGTTACCTGCATGTCCGATCTGCGCTTTTTATTTGACAACAATACTCGCTGGGCCGAAACCATCAAGGCGCGCGACCCGGGATTTTTTGCCAAATTATCCTCGCAACAATCGCCCGAATTCCTTTGGATCGGTTGCTCCGATAGCCGCGTGCCTGCCAACGAAATCGTCGGCCTGCTGCCCGGTGAGTTATTTGTCCACCGCAATGTCGCCAACGCCGTGGTGCACACGGATCTCAACTGTCTGTCGGTGCTGCACTACGCGGTCGCCGTATTAAAAATCAAACATATCATCGTCTGCGGCCACTACGGCTGCGGCGGCGTACAGGCCGCGTTAGGGGACCGCCAATACGGTCTGGTGGACAACTGGCTGCGCAATATCCGCGATGTCTACTTCAATAACCGCGAACAATTTAAAGAGTCTCTCAGCCTGCGCGAGCGTGTAAACCTGTTGTGCGAACTGAACGTCGCTCAGCAAGTGGCCAACGTGTCCCACACTAATATAGTGCAGAATGCATGGGACCAAGGCCAAGAACTGTCCATCCACGGTTGGATTTACGATATCCACGACGGCTTGTTGAAACAGCTCACACCCACAATCGACTCGGTCGACCAAATCCCCGAGCAGTACCGGGCGAAAAAGCCGTAGGCTGGAACCCTAAAGCGGGTTCCACCGCTTAGGTCAGCTCAAGGCTTGCCGCGAGAATAATCGCCGCCCTGTGCCACCGGTATTGGTGAACGCCCTGGTGGCATCCACCCTACAAATGATCAGACGCTCCGTTGGGAGGAACCGCAAAGTGGGTTCCACCGCCCGCGCGCAATTTACGTTTTCGGCAGAGTAACGCCGCGCTGCCCCTGATATTTCCCGCCGCGGTCTTTGTAGGAGGTGGTGCAGATTTCGTCGCTCTCGAAAAACAACATCTGCGCAACACCTTCATTGGCGTAAATCTTGGCGGGTAGCGGGGTGGTATTGGAGAACTCGAGCGTCACGTGACCCTCCCATTCCGGCTCCAG
>DJFO01000020.1:4002-5748 GCA_002432555.1 Marinagarivorans sp. UBA5870 | reverse complement strand
GTGCGGGCGAGTGCAAAGGAATTGGGCGGAATGATGCACACGTCGCTCTGCATATCGACGAAACTGTTTTCATCAAAATGTTTCGGGTCGACGGTTACCGAGCGAACGTTAGTGAAAACCTTAAATTCATTGGCACAGCGCACGTCGTAACCATAGCTGGATGTACCGTAGGAAATCAGGCGGTGGCCGTCGGCTCCATAGCGCACTTGACCGGGCTCGAAGGGCTCGATCATGCCGTGCCCTTCCGCCATGCGGCGAATCCACTGGTCAGATTTTATCGACATAAAATGTCCCCAAAAAGATTCAGCAAAAAAAATCAGCATTGGGCGAAAGCCCAGCTTGCCCAGTCGAATTGCAGCGCCTAGTCGTCACTGATCGATAGGGTGGGAGCGCCGGCGCCTTGGAGGGTTCTCTGCCACAAGTGGGCGGCAATTTTTCGGGCAATCGCGCGGTATTTGCCGCTGACCGGCGAAGCGGGCTCCGCCACTAGCGGCGGCGTGCCGCTGTCGGTCTGTTCGCAAATGCTCATCTGCAGCGGCAGGCGCCCCAGTAATTCCACCTGATATTGCGCCGCGAGCCGCTCACCCCCGGCGGTGCCGAAAATCGCTTCTTCATGGCCGCAGTTGGTGCAGGTGTGGAGGGACATGTTTTCCACCACGCCCAACACCGGAATATTCACTTTGCGAAACATCTCAATACCCTTGCGGGCGTCGAGCAAGGCAATATCCTGGGGCGTAGTCACTATGACCGCGCCGGAAACGGGCACCGCCTGGGACAGGGTGAGCTGTATGTCGCCGGTGCCGGGCGGCATGTCGACGAACAGGTAGTCCACCTCATCCCAGTGGGTCTGATTCAACAGCTGCTGCAAAGCGCCGCTCACCATAGGTCCGCGCCACACCACCGGGGTGGTCTCGGTTACCAGATTGCCCATGCTGATCATCTGCAGGCCGTGCGCCATGACCGGTTTCATCCGGTTCGCGCTGTGCATCTCCGGGCGCTGGTCAGCCACCCCGAGCATCAGCGCCTGGCTCGGCCCGTAAATATCCGCATCGAGAATGCCCACCCGGGCGCCCTGTCCCGCCAAGGCGAGAGCGATATTCACGGCGGTGGTGGATTTGCCCACACCACCTTTACCGGACGCCACTGCGATAATATTTTTTACACCGGCGACTGTATTCTGGTTGTTGATGGTGGCGGCTTTGGGCGCGCGCCAGCGGATCTGCACATCCACCCGGGCGAATTCGCCGGCAAACAGGTCGCGAATCTGCTGCGCCAGATCCGCCGCAAACCCATCGCTGGGGTAGCCAAACTCCAACTGCAGCTGCAGGTTCTGCCGGTCGACCTGCGCTGCCACCAGCGCATCGCCCGCGCTCAGCCCCTCCACGTCGGGTAGCGTCAAGCGGCGCAGTTGCCCCCGCACGGTTTCAAATAACGAACTGGAAACGGACATGATCAACTCCCCGGGGTGCGGTAACGCCAAGGCCGGCATTCTAACTGCGAATGCCGCCCGGGACCATGCCCTTTGCGCCATGCAACACCGGGACTGAACTGCTATGATGCGGCGCTTTCGGCGGGCGCAGCCGCGCGCCCTTTCCAAGCAACCCAAACCACTGAATTTTCTATGACCGGACAACGCAAGATTCTCGTGACCAGCGCTCTGCCCTACGCCAATGGTTCGATCCATCTCGGCCATATGGTGGAGACGATCCAAACGGACATTTGGGTGCGCTTTCAGAAAATGCGTGG